>DATEMW010000159.1:0-5889 GCA_035275385.1 Candidatus Methylomirabilota bacterium
GACGCGCCGGCAGGTGCCACGAATGACGGTCTCGCTGAAGAACAAACGCGCCACGATCCGAGATGTCGGCCGGCGCGCCCTCGTGTCCCATCAGACCGTCTCGCGTGTGATCAATGGCGAGCTGTCGATCGCGCCGGCCACGCGCGCCCGCGTCGAGCGCGCCATCGCCGAGCTCGGCTTCCATCCCAACCACGTCGCGCGGAGCCTGGCGAGCCGCAAGACGTTCACGGTCGGCGTCGTGATGGGCGACGTGGCGAGCCCGTTCTTCCCGGACGTCGTGCGCGGCGCCGAAGACGTCCTGTCGCCCCTGGGCTATAGCCTCTTCCTCGCGAGCAGCCGCCGTGATCCCGAAGTCGAGCGCCGCAACGTCGAGCACCTGCTCGATCGCAGCGCCGACGGGTTGATCCTCGGCGCGCCGCGGAGTCGTCCCGACGAGCTGGCCGCGCTGGGCCGGCGGGCGGGCGTGCCGATGGTGTTTCTGAATCGCGAGGTGCGCGGCCGGCACGTGGCGTCGGTGTGGGTCGACTGGCCGAGCGCGACGTCAGAGGTCGTCGAGTACCTCGCCGGCCTCGGGCACCGCCGCGTTGCGCTCGTCGTCCCCTCGCGCGACGAGGCGATCTTTGCCAGCCGCGAAGACTGGTACGCGCGAGCGCTTGGCCGCCGCGATCTGACACCTCCGCCGTCGCTGGTCGTCCGCGAGCGCATCTCGATCGACGGCGGTCATCGAGCCGGTCTGCGCTTGCTCGCGCTCGACGCGCCGCCGACCGCCGTGATCTGTCACAACGACACGATGGCCATCGGCGTCCTGCAGGCCTGCGCCGAGCGCCGTGTCCGCGTCCCGCGCGATCTCTCGGTCGTCGGCTGGGACGACGTGCCGTATGCCAGCCTGGTCACGCCGACGCTGACCACGGTCCGCGTGCCACGCCACGAGCTAGGCCGCGCCGCGGCGGCCACATTGCTGGACCTCATCGCCGGGCGGGCCGTCCAGGAGTCGGGCCCGTTGCCGCTGCAACTCATCCGTCGCCAGAGCTGCCGCCGGATCGGGCGCAGCCCCGAAAGGACATGATCATGAGTGACCACGACGAGCAGCCTTCGCGACGTCGAGTGCTGCAGGCCGGGTTCTTCGCACTCGCCGCCACGCAAATGCCGGACGGCCTGGTGGCGCGAGCTCAGGCGCAGGGCGTCAAGCCTAGCACGAACTTGATCGGCAAGCTCGAGGGCGCTGAGGTCGTCACGGATCTCGCGAAATATCCAAAGACGTTCAAGGAGGCGCCGCAGCTCGCCGAGCTCGTGAAGGCCGGCAAGCTGCCTCCCGTGCGCGAGCGCATCGGGCAGGATCCACTGGTCGTCAAGCCGCTGCGCGAGATCGGCAGGTACGGCGGCACGTGGCGGCGCGGCTTCACCGGGCCGTTCGACACCTCGAACGGCCATCGCGCCGCGCAGAACGACAAGCTGCTCTACTGGGACTACACCGGCACCAAGATCGTGCCCAACATCGCGCGCGCCTGGGAGGTGAGCCCCGACGGCCGCACGATAACGATCTCGCTGCGCCGCGGCATGAAGTGGAGCGACGGCCAGCCCTTCACCGCCGACGACTTCGTGTTCTGGTTCGAGGAGGTCTACTCCAACAAGGACCTGGTGCCGACGCCGCTCTCCGTGATGAGCATCAATGGCAAGCCGATCGCGGTGAAGAAGGTCGACGCGTCTACCGTGCAGTTCCTCGCGCCCGATCCGTACTATGCGCTGCCGACGGTGCTCGCCTCGGTGTGGGGCATCGGACACCACGCCCGCTTCGGACGCAACGCGTTGGGCGGCTTTGCCCCCGCTCACTACCTGAAGCAATACCTCCCGAAGTTCGCGTCGAAAGACGATCTCGCGAAGAAGCTCGCGGATCTGAAGTTCGACAACTGGGTGCTGATGTTCAAGAATCGCAACGACGCGTGCCGCAATCCGGACCTACCGGTGGTGACGCCCTGGAAGACCGTGTCCCCGATCAACACGCCGACCTGGATGCTGGAGCGCAATCCCTACAGTGTCTGGGTCGACACCGACGGCAATCAGCTCCCCTACATCGATCGTATCCGCATGACGCTCGGCGAGAACCTCGAGGTCATCAACCTGCGCGCGATCGCCGGCGAGTACGACTCGCAGGCCCGGCACATCGACATCAGCAAGCTGCCGGTGCTGCTGGAGAACCAGCAGAGGGGCAACTACCGGGTCCACCTGGATCCGTCCGACCAGGGCGCCGACGTCGGGCTCTTCTGCAATCAGAGCTTCGACAAGGACCCGGAGATCTCGAAGTGGCTCAGCACGCGCGAATTCCGGATCGCGCTGTCGCACGGGATCGACCGCACCCAGATCAACGAGACGTTCGTGCTCGGCCTCGGTCAGGCCGCCTCGGCAGCACCGGGCGACCGCACGCCGTACTTCCCCGGGCCGGAGTACAAGACGCTGCACGTCGGCTACGACGTGAAGAAGGCCAACGAGATGCTCGACGCGCTCGGCCTCACCAAGAAGGACAGCGAGGGCTACCGCCTGCGCGCCGACGGCGGTGGCCGGCTCCGGTTGGCGCTCACGACGTACGTCGGCTTCCTGCCGTTCACGCAGATCGCGGAGATGCTCGTCGAGCAGTGGAAGAAGATCGGCATTCGCGGCGAGGTGCAGGAGCTGGAGCGCGGGCTGGCCACCGTGCGCATGCAAGCCAACGAGCATCAGATCTATTTCGAGACGCAGTGGGGGGCGGACAACATGTACGGTCACCAGCCGCTGCTGTTCCCCACGGAGCTCACCAATCCGCTGGGACCGCTCTACGGCACCTGGTACGCGAGCGCCGGGCGGCAGGGCAAGGAGCCGCCGGCGCGGATGCGCGAGCTGATGGCGACCTATCGGCGATCGTTCGGCGTGCCCGACGCCGAGCGCACGCGGCTGGCCAAGGAAGTGTGGAAGATCGCGCTCGACGAGCTGTGGCTGATCCCGGTCGTCTCGAACTCGCCCGCCTCGCAGGGCGTGCGGGTGATCAAGAACAACATAGGCAACGTGCCCGAGCGGCTCTGGAACAGCGCGGTGAGCGACAACCCGCACGTCGCCCACACGGAGACCTGGTACTTCAAGAGCTGAGCGTGAGAGGGGGGCCCGCGCGGGACCCCCGTTCGCTCAGCGTCTGGCCTCGACGACTTTCCTGAGCTCGGTCAAGACCGCCTGACCGGCCCGGAAGAAGAGGGAATAGGGGCCGGAAGACGAGTACGCGGACGCGGCGTCGGTCTCGATGACGCGCACGTCGTGGAACGTGCGCAAATAGAAGCGCACCTTGCCCTTCGCCGCGTACGGATAGCTCGACGTCGGCACCGCCTGATCGTGATAGGCGTCGGCCGCCGCGACGAACCGCCGCGCGGCAGCGCGGACCGCCTCGTGATCAGCGCCCCCGATGATGCCGAAGGTTGCCGTGGTGTAGAGACTTGCCGTCCCGTCCATCGCCGACACGATGGTCGCCGTAGTGTCGCTGAGAGGCCAGTCCATCACCACCCCGTACACGCGCGGGAACTCCCGCGTCGGACTGAAGCCGAGCGAGACCGCCGAGGACGAGAGGAAGGCGACCCGGAGGTCGCGCATCGTCTGCGCGGGATCTCGAGACGCATCCTGCGCGAGCGCGACACTCGGGACGAGCCCCAGCATCAAAGCAATGACCAGCACACGTCCAATGATGTTCATCAATAGGCCTCCAGAGACTCTACGATCACGCTAGCACGGGGCGTCGAAAGCGGCGGCGTTCTCGGCGTCGGAGATCGCGAGCACGACGCGGCACTTTACGTCGTGGCTTCACGCGGCGGCGCCACCGAGTAATGTGTCGGTCGGCTCAGCCGATCAGCGCGGTGCTCCGACGGGGACGGCTCGTTACCGGCTCAGTCGCGTCCCCAGAGCTGACGGGTCGCCAGGCGCGCGCCCTCGGCCATCGCGGCGAACTTGAGCCACGCCACGCTCTCGTGGGTGTCGTTGAAGCGCGCCGCGGAGGCGGCGAACCCGCAGTCGGCGCCGGCGATCACGTTCTCGCGCCCGACGATCCGGGCGAACCGCACGATGCGCTCCGCGATCAGCGCCGGGTGCTCGATCAGGTTGGTGGTGTGGCTGATCACGCCGGGAATCAGGATCTTGCCGTCGGCCGGCCGGTGCTCCTCGAACACGTGGTACTCGTGCTCGTGGCGCGGGTTGGCGGCCTCGAAGGAATAGGCGACGGTGTCGATCTTGTAGATGATGTCGACGATGTCCTTCAGCTCCATGTCGTAGACGCGCGGCCCGACGTCGATGCTGTAGCACGTATGGAAGCGGACCTTCTCGGGCGGGATGCCGCGCAGCGAGTAGTTGATCGCCTCCACGCGCTGCGCCGCCCATTTGCGGCAGTCCGCGATGCTCCAGTCGGCGTTCATCATGTACTGCGTGACCAGGCGCGGGTCGTCGATCTGCAAGATGAAGCCCGCGTCGACGACGGCCCGATACTCTTCGCGGAGCGCGTCGGCCAGCGCCTGCTCGTATTCCTCGTCGGTCCGGTAGTGCTCGTTCTTCAGGGTGGAGAACAGATACGAGGGCGCGATGGCCGGCATGAACACTTCCTCGTGCGGCAGGCCCTTCAGCGCGTCTTTGATGCGCTGGATGTCCGCCTGCACGGCCGCCTGGCCCTTGTAACGCACGGGGCCGACGCAAACGTCGACGCCGAACTGCCGGCCGCCGCCGCGGCCGCCGGCCCACTCCGCGATGCGCTCGGACCAGGCGTAGTAATCGGGAAACGCCCGATAGTCGCGGCTCCCGAGCCGGGGATTGCCTTCCTGCCCGGCCGGCACAGGCTTGCGCGCAAAGCCGTCGAAGCGCTCCACGATGTAGCCGAAGAAGCTCGCCTTGCCCTGCTCGCCGTCCGTGACGATGTCGACGCCGGCGTCGACCTGCTTGCGGACGACGGTGGCGACCGCGTCGCGCACGAGCTTGGCGTAGGTCTCGCGGTCGTAGGGCTGGCCCCGCTCCATCGAGCGAAGGATCGGGATCAACGGCTCCGGCCGGGACAGGCTGCCGACGTGAGTCGTCAAGATTCGGTCCGTGCTTCGCTTCATGATGCTCTCCTCGGGAAAATTTCGGACTTCAACGCGAGCTGCCGCGTGTGATCACGACCGTGGCCGGTCCGGAGCCGCCGGGCCGGATGCAGACGAAGCCTTCCGTGTCCATCCACCAGCCCGGCCCGCCGGTGTCATGCCTCGTCTCGGCGAGCTCGCCGGTTCCGTCGACAACAACCCGCGCCGGGCGATCCAGGCGCAGCCTGAGGAGATACCGGCGATTCGCCGGCACCACCGATCGATCGCCCGTCGGCGCGGCGATCTCGACCGCAACTCGCGAGCGCTCGGCGGAGCAGACGATCGCGGTCAGCGCGTAGGCGCCTCGCCGATACGCGTTCGTGCGGCCGTCGTCCTCGTAGAGCTCGTAGCGTGAGGTGCCGTGGGGATATAGCTGCCAGGTCAGCTCGTCGAGCGGCCGCTCGCCGGTGTGCTGCACCAGCGGTCCCAGCGGCAAGATCGCGCCGGCTCGCACGAGCAGCGGCAGGCGCTCGAGCGGCGCCGCAAGCGTGACACCTCCCGGACCGGTATATCGCTCGCCCGTCCAGAAGTCGAACCACTCGCCCTCCGGAAGATAGACCGGCCACGCAGTCGCGCCCTCGCGGGTGACCGGCGCCACCAGCAGATCGTCGCCCCACAGGTATTCATGGTCGAGCGACCACGTCCGGGGATCGTTCGGGTAGTTCAGCACGAGCGGGCGCATGAGCGGCAGGCCGAGCGTGTGCGCCTGCCAGGCCAAGGTGTAGGTGTAGGGCAAGAGCCGGTAGCGCAGCTCGGCGTAGCGCCGGCAGATCGC
>DATEMW010000160.1:0-6094 GCA_035275385.1 Candidatus Methylomirabilota bacterium
ATCCTGCTCGTGGACGAGCCGTCGGTCGGCCTGGCGCCGATCCTCGTCAGCCGCGTGATCGCCAAGATCCGCGAGCTGAAGGAGCGCTACCAGCTGACCGTGCTGATGGCCGAGCAGAACTTCAACCAGGCGACCAAGATCGCCGACCGCGGCTACATCATCGTCCACGGCCGCATCGAGTTCGAGGGCCGCAGCACGCAGGAGCTCCGCGAGAACGAGCTCGTCAAGAAGTACTACCTCGGCGTCTAGTCTCGCGTCGCTCCCGCGCGGCCGCCTGGTCCGCTACCGGAGGCCGCCCGACACCACCAGCGACTCGCCCGTCATGTATTTCGAATCGGACGATGCCAGGTAGACGGCGGTCGGCGCGATGTCGTCCGGGTGCCCCATGCGTCCGAGCGGCGCCTGTGTCTCGATCATCTTCTGGAAATCGCTGCCCACGAGTCCGGCGGCGTGCACGCCCTCGGTCTCGATCATGCCCGGGTTGATCGAGTTGACGCGGATCCCGCGCGGGCCGAGCTCTTTGGCCAGCACGCCGGTGATCGCGTCGACCGCGGCCTTCGAGGCTGCGTACACGCTCGAGTTCGGCGGCCGCAGCGCGCTGGCCACGGAGCCAATGTTGATGATGCTGCCCCCGCCGGCGCCCATGCGCTTGACGGCTTCCCGCGTCGTCAGCATGAGGCCAAGGACGTTGAGGTCGAATTGCTTGTGAAAGAGCTCCGCGGTCACGTCTTCGAGCGGTGCGAACTCGTAGACCCCGGCGTTGTTGACCAGGATGTCGACCCGGCCGAAGGCCGTGTCGGTCTCCGAGAACAGCCGCTCGATGTTCGCGGGCTTCGACACGTCGCCCTGCACCGCGATGGCCTTGCCCCCGTGTGCCTTGATGTCGGCGACCACGCGCTCGGCGCCCTCCCGGCTCGACGCGTAGTTGACGACCACCGCGGCGCCCTCGTCGGCGAGCGCCGTCGCGATGGCGGCGCCGATGCCCTTCGATGCTCCGGTCACGACTGCGACCTTGCCTTCCAGTCTCCGCGTCATTTCCTTTGCTCCTGTTCCCGATTTCTTTCGGACGATTCGCCCGATCACCACGAGACGTCTCTGCCGGAGCGACCCCACCTGGTGCCGCGCCTGACCCTTGTGATGGCGGTCGAGCGCCCAACGGTGCGCTTGCACGCCGGCGGCGGACGTCCGGTGGTCAGGCCACCGGCGGAAATCGGCGGGTTGTTGTATGGTCTGGGGCATGAGCACGGGGTCGGCGGGCGAACGGTTCCGGGCCGCGGTGAAGGACGAGCGGCCGCTGCAGGTCGTCGGCTGCATCTACGCCTACGCCGCCCGCATGGCCGAGCGCGTGGGCTTCAAGGCGATCTATCTTTCCGGCGGCGGCGTCGCGGCGGGGTCGCTGGGGGTGCCCGACCTCGGGATCTCGACGCTCGAGGACGTGCTCACCGACGTGCGCCGCATTACCGCGGTGAGCCAGCTGCCGCTCCTGGTCGATGCGGACACGGGGTTCGGCGGCGCGTTCAACGTCGCGCGCACGGTGCGGTCGCTGATCGCCGCGGGTGCCGGCGCGATGCACATCGAAGACCAGGTGCAAGCCAAACGGTGCGGCCACCGGCCGGGCAAGGCCATCGTGGCCAAGCGCGAGATGGTCGACCGCATCAAGGCCGCGGTCGACGCCCGGACCGATCCCGGCTTCGTGATCATGGCGCGGACCGACGCGCTCGCGGTGGAGGGGATCGAGTCCGCGATCGATCGCGCCGCCGCTTGCGTGGAGGCCGGGGCCGACATGATCTTTCCGGAGGCCGTCGCGGAGCTCTCGGCGTATCGCCGCTTCGCCGACGCGGTCCGGGTGCCGATCCTCGCCAACATCACCGAGTTCGGGCTGACGCCTTTGTTCACGGTCGGCGAGCTGGCGGGCGCCGGTGTTGGCATCGTCCTCTATCCGCTGTCGGCGTTTCGCGCGATGAACGCGGCGGCGCTCTCCGTCTACGAGGCGCTCAGACGCGACGGCACCCAGAAGCATCTCGTCTCCACGATGCAGACGCGCGCTCAGCTCTACGACTTCCTCGACTATCATGCGTACGAGGTGAAGCTGGACGAGCTCTTCTCGAACGACAAGGGGGAGTAACGCCGTGCCCAAGACCCTGACCGAGGCCCAGGTGCAATCGTTCCAGCGCGACGGGTTCCTCTCGCCGGTTCGCGCGATGAGCGCCGAGCGCGCCCGCCACTATCGCGAGCGGTTCGAGTCGCTGGAGGCGCGCGTCTCGGACATCAAGAAGATGAAGACCAAATCCCATCTTCTGTGTCCGTGGGTGCTCGAGATCGCCGAGGATCCGTCCATCCTCGACATCTTCGAGGACCTGATCGGGCCGAACCTGCGCTGCTGGAGTATGGCGTGGCGCGTGAAGAAGGCCGACGGCGAGACCTTTGCCGGCTGGCACCAGGATTCGTTCTACGGCTCGGCCGTCCCGGTGGTGCTGGGTGCCCTGGCGTTGTCGGAGTGCGGCAGCCGGCAAGGCTGTCTGCGCGGCATCCCCGGCTCGCACAAGTGGGGCATCCTGCGCCACGAGGAGACCGACGACCCCAAGAGCATCCTGGCGCGCGGCCAGTACATCTCCGAGCCGTTCGACGAAGCGGGCGCCGTCGACTTCGCGCTACGCCCGGGCGAGATGGCGATGTTCGACAACTCGCTGGTCCACGGCTCGGCGGGCAACTTCGGACCCGACCGGCGGTTCCTGCTGCTCGTCGAGATGCTGCCGACCTGGGCCAAGGCGCCGCGCGTCCGGCAGCCGGCCATGATGATGCGGGGCGTCGATACCTACGGCAACTTCGACGACGAGCCCCGGCCCGACGGCGAGTACAGCGAGACCGCGCTCGCCAACTGGAGTCGCGTCGTAGGCTCGCGCGCCAAGCTTCTCTTCGAGGACAGCCGCTACGGCCCGAGCGAAGCCTACGGGGGCGCGCGGCCCGCGACGTAAGCTCGACGTTGCCGATCCACGCCTTTTGATTGACCCACCGGGAGCCCCAACGGTATCGTGGCTCGTCTGACCAATTTCCCCAATCCCGTTCAGCTGCTGCGGCGCCGTTTCCCCTCGTTGCGGCGCCGTCCCCCGTTCACGCTGGCTCTGGTCGTCCTCGTGGTGCTGCTCACCGGCCTCACCGGCGTCATCATCGGCGGCGTGGCGTGGCGCGAGCAGCGCGGCCGTTCGCGCGCGCTCATGGACGCCGCGATGGCGCAGGCCGCGCGCCTCACCGCCGCGCATGCCGGCCGCGTGCTCGAGGACGCCGGCGCGGTCGCCCGCCTGGGCCCCGAGCTCGTCCAGCAGGGACAGCTCGACCTCGCGAACGATCAGGCGCTCGAGCGGTTCACCCTGGCGGTCCTTCGCGTGCACCCGCACCTGAGCTGGGTGAGCTACAGCGACCAGGCCGACCGCTTCATCGGCGCGTGGCGCGATCCCCGCGACAACGTCTACCTCAACAAGAGCTTTCCGTACCGTGATCGCATCCGCCTGGAAGAGGATCGCGTGCTCGCCGACGGCAGCCGCGAGGCCGTCCGCCGCTCCGACGATCATCGCTACCGCCCGACCGAGCGGCCGTACTTCCGCGCCGTCGTGGCCCGCCGCGGTCCCGTGTGGACCGAGCCCTACGAGTTCTACGCCGGCGGCGGTCTCGGGATCACCTGCGCCGCGCCGGTGCTGGACAAGGACGGGCACGTGCGCGGCGTGTTCACCGTCGACTTCTCGCTCGACCGGCTGGCGAGCGCGTTCAGAGACCTGAAGGTCTCGGCGCGGGGGCGTGTGTTCGTCGCGACGGCGCAGGGCGCAGTGGTGATCGGCCAGCAGGGCTCCGGCGCCTCGCGCAAAGAAGTCATCGACGCCGAGCTCGCCGCGGCGGCGGTGCGTCAGGTCCCGCTGCAGAGCGACGAGATGTACGAGTTCGAGCACCAGGACGAGATCTATCTGGCCCGCTCGGTACCGATCTCGGCCGGCGACCTCAAATGGGTGGTGCAGGTGGTCGTCCCGGCCCTGGACTATACCGAGCAGGTCGATGCGCAGGCGCGCCTGGCGCTCGGGTTCGGCGCGCTGGCGCTGGTAATGGCCGTGGCCGGCGGCGTCACCTTGGCGCGGTGGCTCGCGCGGCCGCTCCACGAGCTGGCGCGTCTGGCCCGGCGGATCCGGCACGGACACCTCGACGTGACCGTGGTGCCGCGGAGCCGCGATGAGATCGGCGTGCTGGCCCGCGCCATGAGCGACATGGTCCAGGCGCTCCGTGATCGCGACTTCATCCAGGAGACCTTCGGACGCTACGTCACCCCCGAGCTGGCCGAGCAGTGCCTGCGCAACCGCGACGCGCTCCAGCTGGGCGGCGAGGCGCGGCAGGTCGCGATGCTCATGTCCGATCTGCGCGGCTTCTCCGAGCTCTCGGAGCGGCTCGGCGCGCCGGCGATGATCAAGCTGCTCAACGAATACCTGGCGAAGATGACGCCGGTGATCGTCCGGCACGGCGGCACGATCAACGAATTCATCGGCGACGCGATCTTCGTCCTGTTCGGCGCGCCGTTCGGGCGCCCGGACGACGCCGACCGCGCGGTGCGCTGCGCGTACGCGATGCAGGCGGCGTTGCGCGAATTCAACACGGAGAGCCGGCGCCGCGGCCTGCCCGAGCTCAGCATGGGCATCGGCCTGCACGTCGGCTCCGTTGTCGCCGGCAACATCGGCAGCACCGATCGCGTGAAGTACGGCGTGGTCGGGCCCGCGGTCAACCTGGTCGCGCGCATCCAGGCGCTGACCCTCGGCGGCGACATCCTGTTGTCAGACGCGATGCGTACCCTGGTCGAGACCAGGGTGACGCTCGACGCGGGCCGCCCCGAGCGGTTCAAGGGCGTGCGCGAGCCGATGATGGTCTATCGCCTGCTCGCCATCTCCGAAGAGCCGCTCACCACCCCGATCGACGCCGTCGACCGCTAGCTGTGATCTCGCGTCAGGTTATTCATGTCGACGCGGACGTGTGGTAAGAGTTCGGGCCGGGAGGACCCGGCCATGAAGCTGCATGCGAACGCCCCGCATGGGCCGAAAGGCCGCGCCGAGATGGTCCGGCGCGTCGCCCAAGGCCACACCGCTGCGGAGGTGGCCGACGACTTCGGCGTCTCCGAGCGGACTGTGCGGAAGTGGCTGGCGCGCTATCGCGCCGAGGGACGCCAAGGCCTGACGGATCGTTCGTCGCGGCCCCATGTAATGCCGAGGGCCGTGCCGGCCGCGCTGGTGCAACGCATTGAAGCGTTGCGCCGCCAGCGGTGGACCGGCCGGCGCATCGCCACCAAGATCGGGTTCAGTCCGGCGACGGTCCACCGCGCCCTCAAGCGCTTGGGCCTCGAGCGACTGCGCAAACTCGAGCCGCGGCCGCCCGTGCAGCGCTACGAATGGGCTCGGCCGGGCGACCTGCTGCACCTGGACACCAAGAAGCTGGGGCGGATCGCCGCCATCGGCCATCGCATCACGGGCGATCGCCGGGATACTACCCGCGGTAGCGGCTGGGAGTACGCGCACGTCTGTGTCGACGACGCCTCGCGCGCCGCGTACGTCGAGATCCTGCCCGACGAGCGCAAAGGCCACACGACGGGGTTCCTGCGCCGGGCGGCCGCGTGGCTCGCGCATGCCGGCGTCGGCATCCGACGGGTGATGACCGATAACGGCCCAGGCTACATTTCGGACGACTTCAAGACGGCGTGCGGCGCCTTGGGCGCGCACCATCTGCGTACTCGTCCCTACACCCCGCGCACGAACGGCAAAGCCGAACGCTTCATCCAAACGCTCTTGCGCGAGTGGGCCTACTCCCAGCCCTATCGGAGCTCTGCGCAGCGTCGGGCTTGGCTGTCTCGGTGGCTGCACGGCTACAACTTCCACCGACCGCATACTAGTCTCGGCGGGGTGCCACCCATCGCTCGCATCGCGTGGGGCGACAACCTCGTGCGAGTACACAGCTAGCCGCCGGTTAACGTCTACTGCAGTCCTGCGCACCTACAACCGGATCTCGGCGGACTGTCACCTCGACCTGATCTGGCTGCCGCCGGACCTGTTCAAGTCCGAGGCCCCGCAGC
>DATEMW010000161.1:0-6385 GCA_035275385.1 Candidatus Methylomirabilota bacterium
CAGCACCCAGAACTCCGCCAGGCCCTTGGCGCGCGCGGTGCGCACGTAGTCCTCGCGCAGGACGTCGAGGACCGCGGCGCGCGTCATGCGCGAGATCATCGCGATCGAGGGCAGCGCGAGCGTGACCGCGGGAAGGATCAGATGAGTCAGCGAGCCGGCACCGCCTACCGGCAGCCAGTTGAGCCAGAGCGAGAACACCACGATCAGGACGAGGCCCGTCCAGAAGATCGGCATCGAGAGCCCGAACAGGGAGCCGAGGCGCGCGAGCGCGTCGAAGAACGAGTTCGGCCACACCGCCGAGGCGACGCCGGCCACGATGCCCGCGACCGCCGCGAGCACGAGCGCGGCGACGGTGAGCTGCAAGGTCGCCGGCCAGGCGTCGGCCAGCTCCTGGGAGACCGGACGGTTCTGCTGGATCGAACGGCCCAGATCGCCGCGCGCGACGCGGCTGACGTACTCCAGGTAGCGGACGACGAACGGCTTGTCCAGGCCGAGGTGGTCGCGCAGCTTGGCGACAGCGTCCTTCGTGGCGTGCTCGCCAAGCATCAAGGTGACCGCATCGCCCGGCAGGAGGTCGACCGTCAGCATGACCACGAACACCACGCCGAGCAGCACGGGCACGGCGAGAAGGAGGCGGCGGACGATGAACGTCAACAATCAGTAGAGGAGCGCCCCGGGTTGCCCGGGACGCTCCCAGCGCTGGCGGGACGCTCCCAGCGCTGGGGGGTATGGGGGGCCATGTCGGGGCCCCCCATCTTACTTGTCGATCCAGGTCTTCGAGAGGGTCAGGTTGTACTCGACGGGATGGATCTTGAAGCCCTTCACGCTGGCGCGCGAGGCGATGATCTCCTTCGTCGTGTAGACCGGGATCCACACCATCTCCTTGGCGACGATGTCCTGCACCTCACCGTAGAGCTTCTCCCGCTCGGTCTGGTTCAGGCTGCGCCGCGCCTGCTCCACGAGCGTGTCCACGCGCGGATTCGAGTAGCGCGAGGTGTTCCAGCCCGCCGGCGGCACTTGCTTGCTGTGGAAGAGGGCGTACAGCGAGTAGTCCGCGTCGGCGTTCGAGGTCACCCAGCCCAGGGTGAACATGTGGTGGTTGAGCGGGTTGCCGCGCACCTGCTGGAACACCGCGGCCCACTCGAGCACCTGCACCTTGGCCTCCACGCCGACTTCCTTGAACATGGCCTGGATCGCCTCGGTGATCTCGCCGTCCTTGGGGTAGCGGCCGCGCGCCGCCAGCCACGAGAGCGAGAGCCGATGACCACCCTTCACGAGGATGCCGTCCGGGCCGGGGGTCCAGCCCGCCTGGCTCAGGAGCGCCTTGGCCTTGGCGCGATCGAACGGATAGACGCGGTCGAGCTGCATGTCCTTGAAGCCGAACACGCCGGGGGCGAGCACGCCGAGCGCCGGACCGGCGGAGCCTTCCATGATGTTGTCGAGGATCGCCTTGCGGTCGACCGCGTGTAGCAGCGCCTGGCGCACGCGCACGTCGTCGAGCGGCGGCATGCCGGCGTGGAAGCCCGCGAAGACCACGCGGATGCCGGTCGTCTCGTGGACGGTGAACTTCGAATCCTTGCGCAGCGCCGGAAGCTGCGCGGGCGAGGGGAACAGCACCATGTCGGCGTCCCCGGTCTGCAGCGCGATCATGCGCGCGCCTTCCTCGGGAACGACCTTGAAGACGACGCGGTCGACCAGCGCCTTGTCACCCCAGTAGTCGGGGTTGCGCTCGATGATCACGTGCGTGTTGGTTTTCCACTCGACGAACTTGAAGGGCCCGGTGCCGACGGGCGCCCGGCTGAAGTCCGAGCCCATCTTCTGCACCGCGGTCGGCGACACGATCCCCATGCAGTACATCGCCAGGGTGCGGAGGATCGGTCCGTAGGGCTCCTTGGTCACGACGTCGACCGTGAGGTCGTCGACGACTTCCGCGCCATCCAGCGAGCCGGCGAGACTGGCCCAGCGGGCCGGCGGCGTCCCCTTGAGCGCGCGGTCGAACGTGAACTTCACCGCCGCCGCGTTGAACGGCGTGCCGTCGTGGAATTTGACGCCCGGGCGCAGCTTGAAGCGGACCTTGGTCGGCGACATCACCTCGTACGAGGTCGCGAGCGCCGGCTTGACCTGCATCTTGTCGTCGAGCGTCAAGAGCCCCTCGAGCATGTTGAAGTAGACCCACGCGCCGGGGGCGGTGGTCTCGAGGTTCGGATCGAGCGAGACCGGGTCCGTCGGCCTGACGATCGTCAGCGTGCCGCCGCGCTTCTGCGCGTCGGCCGTGGGGACGAGCGCCGCCGCGAGCCCCAGCACGAGGCCGCCGATGAGCAATCGTGAACGAAGAGTGGGTCGCATGCGCTGGCTCCTTGTTAGTGCCGGAAGAGGTCGTCGGCCGCCGACGCGGCGGCGTCGAACGCGTGAACCACGCGGTTGCGCTCGCGGACGAGCGCGGCCCGCGCGAACTTGAAGGCGTCGGTGTCGGGATCGAGCGTGGACAGCTCGCGCACGCGCTGCAGGCCGGCGAGCGGTGGGATCGGCAGCGCCAGATCGTGAGTGAAGCGGTCGCCGCTCGTGTACGCCAGCGGCACCAGCACGCGCGAGAGGCGCATGAGCCCGCGGTTGATCGCCTCGAGCCTGGCCGCCGGCGTCGTCGCATCCAGCGAGGCCAGCGCGGCGTTGACCCGGTCGAGACGGTCGGCCAGGGTGCGCGCGACGTCAACCGCCGGCGCCAGGTCGAATCGGGCTCCCGCGCTCGCCTGCAGGCTCTCGAGCTCGGCCAGGAGCGCCCGGGCGGCGCGGCTGTGGTCGAGCGGCAGCACGGGCGCGTTCAGCCAGCGGAGCGCGGACGCGAGGTAAACCTTGGTGTCGAGGGCGAGGACGGCGGCGTCGATCTTGTCGATCGTGTCGTCCTTGGTGTGCCACCACCACGGAAAGCCCGCGCTCCCCACCAGCCGCTCCATCGCGCGCGACAGGTCCGTGTCCTGCTTGGGCAGGCCGGACAGCGACATGAACGCCGACGGCACGCCCGCCCCCCAGAACGACTGATCGCCGGCGCGCGAGAAGCGGCGGCCCCGGCTGCGCTGGCCGGTCACGTCCGTCACGACGGTCTCGGCGAAGTGCTGGGCGTCCTCGGTCGCGTGGAGCACGGAGTAGTCGGTGGCGCCGCGCGCGCCGGTCGAGTCGACGTTGAGGTGAACCACGCAGCGCTGATGGAGCTCGCGCCAGGCGTGGTCCGCGTACCACGCCGAGCCCGCGTAGCGGCCGTGGGAGTGACCAGACCAGAACGCGAAGCGAATGCCGCGGCGGAGGGCCGTGCGCCGGCCCGCAAGGAGACGCGCCACCTCCAGCATCGTTGCGTTGGCGGTCCCGTTGTCCATCGCGCCGTAGTGCCACGAATCGACGTGACCGGAGAAGAGGACGAACCGATCGTCGTGCCGCCCGGCGAGCTCACCGACCAGATGCGGGATCGGCATCCATCCCGTCCGCACGCGCGTGGTCATCCGCACCGTGACCGGACCGCGGGCGAGGAGCTCGCGCAGGCGCCGCCCGTCGGAGCCGAGCACCGAGAGACACGGCACGGCCGGGATGCGCCACGCGGTCTCGGGCGACGGCGTGCCCCAGATCGTCGTCACGATCATGTTGTGCAGGTGATCCATGAGGACGTAGATCTGACCGAGCGTGCCGGCTTGCTGCGCGGCCCAGGCGCGCCCGGGGGCGGGGAGCCCGTTGACGAGCGCGATCTTGCCCGCGGCGTTCGCTCGGGCATAGTCGGCCGGCCGGCCGTCGCCGACGTCGACCAGCTCGCCCTCCAGGGCTTCCACCGACGTCGAGAACGAGTGCGTGAGCCCCTCGATCGTGCCGCCGTCGGGCAGGTGAACGCGACCCTCCAGCGGCAGGCTGATGTAGGCCTCGATCTCACGGCGCTCCACCTCGACACCGTACGACTTGAGGATCCGCTCGATGTAGTCGTAGGCCTGCGCCTCGCCGGGACTGCCCGACTCGCGCTCGAGTGCGCCGATGGTGCGCACGTGCTCCATCAAGGTCTTTTCCGAGATCTGGGCGGCGAGCGCCGGCTCCAGCGGATCGCGGTAGTCCCACATCGCACTCATGCGCGCCTCCGGCCGGCCGCCACCAGCTCGTCGATGTTGGCCCAGCTCATGACCCGCCGCCCGAGCTCCAGATCCTCGATCATCGCGATGAGCCGCGCGGTCAGCGGCATGTCGACGCCGAGCGTTCTGGCCCTGGCGACCGTCGCGCCGAGCAGCGCGCCGACTTCCGTCTTGCGCCGGCGCACCGCCAGATCGCGCCAGATTCCGGTCTTGGTCTTGGTGTGCTGGCGATAGTGCTGCGCGATGACCGCCATCGCCCGCTCACGGGCCGCGGCATCGCCGCGCCCGGCGGCGCGGTAGTCGGCCGGCGCGTACTCGTCGAACGGCTCCAGGCGGATGCCCGCCGCCTCCGCGGTGCGCATGTTCTCGACGACCAGGTCGACGAGCATCTGCTGCACCTCGGGCGAGCGCTCGACCACCTCGTAGACGTGCGCGTCGACGACCGCGGTGGCCACCAGCAAGGCGCCGTACACGTGTTTGGCCCACGTGTAGCCGAGCACGTTGTCGGTGACCTCGGTCGGCGCGACGACGGCGAGGAGCTTGGCGAGCCCCTGGACCCGGTCGCTCATGCGGCCGTCGAGCTCGCCGAGCACGAGCGCGCCGTGGCCGCCGTGGAGGATCCGGCCGGGCGCGATCCAGTCCGCGGCCCAGTTCACGAGGCAGCCGACCGTGCGCGCGGCGCCGACCTTCGCGGCGATCAGGTCCTCGTTCAGCCCGTTCTGGAGCGACACGATCGCGCCGTCCGCCGCCAGCCGCGGCGCCAGGACCTCGAGCGCGCCCGGCGTGTCCTGCGACTTCACGGCCAGGAGCACCAGGCCGAGCCCGTGTCCGAGCGCGGCGGGGGTGATCGCGCGTACCGGCACGGTGGCCGCGCCCTCCCGGCTCTCGATCGTGAGCCCCTGGGCGTTCATGGCCGCGACGTGGTCTTCTGCTCGATCGACGAGCAGGACGTCGTGGCCCGCGCGGGCCAGCGCCGCGCCGGTCACGCCGCCGATCGCGCCGGCGCCGAATACGGTGATCGTCATCGAATCTCTCCCGAGCGGACCGAAAAGTTGATGACGAATGATGCGGCGGTCCGCGGGAACTGTCAACGGGACTCGGATCAGGTGCGGGCGCGCAACAGGAGCGAGACGCCGATGCCCATGAAGATGACGTTCGCCGTCCACGCCGCGATCAGCGGCGGGAGCAGGTCGGCCCGCGCGAAGGCCAGCGCGACGTAGTGGACGACGAGGTAGCCGGCCATGATGATGATCGCCAGACCGATCCCGAAGAGCCGCCCGCCGCGCGGCGATTGCAGCGCGAACGGGATGGCCACGAGCACCATGACCAGATTCACCAGAGGAAACGACAGCTTCGAGTAGAGCTCCACCAGGTACTTCCGGATCTGGAAGCCGGCGGCCTCGAGCTGGGTGATGTAGTCGCGAAGCTCCCAGAAGCTCATCGTGCTCACCGGCTTCTGGATTCTCAGGAAATCGTCCAGCTCCTCCTTCAGGTCGAGGGCGGTCCAGCCGAAGGGCACGGTCTGCACCTTGCCCTCGGACGAGACCTCCCGGTACGCGCCCTCGCTCAGCTCCCAGCCGCTCGCCGTCCAGTGCGCCCGCCGCGCGTCGAGCCGCCCGGTCAGACGGAAATCGCGGTCGAGCTCGAGAATGGTCACGCCGTAGAGATCGTTCGTGGCGGGATTGAGCAGCTCGACGCGGTAGAAGCGTGTGTCGGCGCTCCGCACCCACAAACGCTGCCGCGACTGCAGGTGTCGGGGCGCTTGCCCGCGGATCTTCACCCGGTCGACCTCGTCGCCGCGCTCGTTCAGCACCGGGAGCGCCAGCTCCTGGAAGAGCCCGGCGCCGATCGCCACCAGGAGACCGACGCCCAGGACCGGCGCGGCCACGCGATAGAGGCTCACGCCGGCCGCCTTCAGCGCGGTCAGCTCGTGATAGCGGCTGAGCGTCAGGAACAGGAAGATCGTCGCCACCAGCATCACGACCGGCAGCCCATCGTGCAGCGCCGCCGGCAGGCGGTAGACAAAGTGCTCGAAGATGTAGATCAGCGGCGGCTTCACGCGCAGGTACTTGTCGAGCGTCTTCAAGAGGTCGATCACGACGAACAGCGCCGCCGCCACCGCCAGCCCGATGCCCATGAACGTGACGTACTCGCGAATCAGATAGCGGTCGACGATGTGCGTCGAATCGCGCGCGCCGCCCGTGCCGGGCCCTGGTCGCGGGCGCCACGCGGGACGGCCGGGCATGGCGCGCCGCACGGCCTCGAAGACGCGCCAGACCGCCGGC
>DATEMW010000162.1:0-7864 GCA_035275385.1 Candidatus Methylomirabilota bacterium
CGGCGAGGGTCGGCTACATCTCCAGCCTCCAGAGCGATGCGCCGCTGCCCGAGAGCTGGCGCAAGGCGTTCGTCGACCGGCTGCGAGAGCTCGGATGGATCGAGAACCAGAACCTCGTCATCGAGCGTCGATACGCCGAGCTGCGCAAGGAGACGGCCCGGGCGGTGGTGACTGAGCTGATTCGGGTGCCCGTCGACGTGCTCGTCGTCTCGAGTACCCTGACGGCGCTCGCGGCAAAGGAGGTCACGTCAACGGTCCCGATTGTCGTGACCGTGCCCGGCGATCCCGTTGCCACCGGCCTGGTGACGAGCCTGGCGCGACCAGGCGGCAACGTCACGGGGCTCAGCTTCGTCGGGACCGAGCTGGCGGGCAAGCAGGTCGAGCTGCTCAAGGAGGCGGTGCCGGGGCTCGGCCGGATCGCGGTGCTCGCGAATCCCGCAAACGCTTCTCACGCGCCGCGGACGAAGGAGATCGCCGACGTCGCGCGCTTGTTGAAGATCCAGAGCGATGTCGTGGAGGCCAGGACGTCTCGCGGCGTGCAGGAAGCCTTCGCGGCCCTCGCGAAGCGGCGCCCGGGTGCCGCCATCGTGCTCGCCGATCCGCTCTTCATTCTCGAGGCCGAGAATCTCGTGCGGATGGCCGCCGAGCAGCGGTTGCCGGTCATGTATGGGCTACGCGAGGCGGTCGTCGCCGGAGGGCTCATCTCGTACGGCGCGAGCTTCAAGGATCTCTTTCGGCGCGCGGCGACGTACGTGGACAAGATCCTGAGAGGCACGCCGCCGAGCGAGCTTCCGGTCGAGCAGGCCTCGAAGTTCGAGCTCGTGATCAACCTCAAGACGGCGAAGGCGCTGGGACTGACGATCCCGCCGGCCCTGCTGGCCAGGGCCGACGAGATCGTTCAGTAGTCGGGGTCGGGCGCGCTCGCCTGGTTCAGACGAGTCACGCTGGGCCGAGCGTCAGGCCGTGACGAACGCGGCGTAGTGATCGCCCTTCGAGATAGGCGCCAGCCCAGCGACGATCTCGCTCCAGTGCTCGCCGCCGTCGTCGCTGCACCACACTTCACCGGTGGCCGTCGCGGCGAAGATCGAGAACGAGTCGCCCCAGTCCTCGAGGCACATCGCCTCGAACGCGGGCCGCAGACGATCGGGTAGCCCCGCCCGCAAGATCTGCCACGTGCGACCGCCGTCGGTGCTCTTGGAGACGCGCGAGCCGGCGAAGCGGCTCTTGGGCCAGGAGCCGGGACCCTTTTCGGCCGATGCGATGAACATGAGCTCCGGGCGGCGCGGGTGGAGCACCAGAAGATCGGGATAGCCGCCGATCTCGTGCTGCAGGTCGGTCCATTGCTCCCAGCTGGCGCCGCCATCGCTGCTCACGTACATGCCGATGCCGGTCGTGATGTAGATGCGATCGGGATTGAGCGGATTGATCACGGTGCGATGAACGTCGTCGTCCATGCCCGGAATCACGCGAAACGTCTTGCCGGCGTCGGTGCTCTTGAGAAGCCCACCCTGCTCGATGCCGATGAATAGCGTCCCGGCATCGTGCGGATGAAAATTGATGTGCTTGGTGTGCGCGACATTGGGCGGCGCCGGGAAGCTCCATCGCGACGTGTCAACCGAGCGCAGCGCGGCGAGCTCGCTCCAGCTTCGACCGAGGTCGTCGCTGTAGAAGAGATGCGCGGGCTCGGTCCCGGCGAAGACGCGCGCGCCGGCGCCGAGCCGGGCGCAGGCGAGGCTATACACGTTGTGCTCGGTCAAGCCCTTGTCCCGGCGCTCCCAGGTGCGGCCGTCATCGTCGCTCGCGAACAGCGAGCCGTGTTTCATCCCGGCGAAGATCGTGCCGCTGTCGGGCTCGACCAGAACCGCGTGCACGTGCTTGTCGGTCAAGGCGCGATCGGCGACGTGCCACCCCCGGCCCGAGGCATCCCGCTCGATGCGCACCACCCCTTCGATCGTCCCGACCAGGACCTGCCTCGAGGGCGCGGCAGCGCGATACATCGTGGGTCCGCCATGCGAGAGGGTGATTGCCATGAGGGCCTCCTTGGGTGCGGTTGACGAAGACAGTGCGCCGCGGCCCTTCACCTGTCAAGACCGGCAGGATAGAATCCGCGCACCGCACGGAAACAGGAAGGAGAGCTCATGAGGTACGGATTACGGATCCTCGTGGCGGCGGCCCTCCTGGCGCTGCTCTGGCCGGGCGCAGTCGGCGCCGAGCCCACCGGAACGGTCACGTGGGGCGTGCACGTCACGCTGGCCACCCGCTGGCTCGACACCGCGGAGACCGACGCCGAGATCACGCCCTTCATGGTCATGTACGCGCTGCACGACGCGCTCGTGAAGCCGATGCCGAGCGGACTCAACACGCCCTCGCTCGCCGAGTCGTGGAGCACGTCGAAGGACGGGCGCGTCTGGGAATTCGTGCTGCGCAAGGGACCGCGGTTCCACAACGGCGACCCCGTCACCGCGGACGACGTGAAGTTCTCGTTCGAGCGCTATCGCGGCGCGGCGGCGCCGCTCTTCAAGGCGCGGGTCCGCGAGGTGCAGGTGGTCGACCCGGGCCGGGTGCGCTTCTATCTGACCGAGCCGTGGCCGGACTTCATGACCTTCTACGGCACGAGCGCGTCGGGCGCGGCGTGGATCGTACCCAAGAAATACATCGAGAAAGTCGGCGAGGATGGATTCCGCCGGGCGCCCATCGGTGCCGGCCCGTACAAGTTCGTCAGCTTTCAGCCTGGAATCGAGCTGGTGCTGGAGGCCTTCGACGGCTACTGGCGCAAGACGCCGAGCATCAAGCGCGTGGTGATGCGCAGCCTGCCCGAGGAGTCGACGCGCGCGGCCGCGCTCAAGCGGGGCGAGGTGGACGGCGCATATTTCTTCAACGGGCCGATCGCCGAGGACATCCGGCGCACTCCGGGCCTCACGCTCACCGGCATCCGGACCAACGGGCTCTTCTTCCTGAACTTCCCCGAGCAATGGACTCAGGGCTCGCCGTGGGCCGACGTCAGGGTGCGGCGTGCCGCCAGCCTCGCGATCGACCGCGAGGCGATCAATGCGGCCGAGTCGCTCGGATTCTCGGCGGCCACGGGCGGCGTGGTCCCGCGCCACCAGGAGTTCGCCCTCGCCATTCCACCCGACGCGTACGATCCCAAGCACGCGAAGGCGTTACTCGCGGAGGCCGGCTATCCCAATGGCTTCGACGCGGGCGAGTTCACGCCGTACCCGCCCTACAACGGCATGGGCGAGGCGATCGCGAACTACTTCACGGCCGTCGGTATCAAGGTGCGCGTCCGCATCATGGAGCGCGCGGCGTTTCTCTCGGCCTGGCGCGACAAGAAGCTCAAGAACGTGTTCGTCGGTGCGACCGGCGCAGCCGGCAACGCGTCGACGCGGATCGAACCATACGCGACCGGCAAGGGCGTCAATGCCTACGGCACGTACCCCGAGATCGAGAGCTTGTTCCAGCGGCAGATCCAGGAGATGGACCGGAAGAAGCGCGAGGACATGCTGTTCCAGATCCAGCGTCTCATCGCCGAGCGTGTGATGTTCGTGCCGATCTGGGAGAACGGCTTCATTCGGGCGTACGGGCCGCGTCTGGAGGAGCCGGGGCTCACGTTGCTCCCGGCGTTTCCGTACTCCGGCCCGCTCGAGGATGTCCGGCTGAAACGAGGGTCTTGACTCGGGGACGATAGGCGCTATAAGGGGTCCATGCCGGTAGGGTGGCCGCGTTCCCCGGTGCGATCCGCACCCAAAGGGCTGGGCCTGGCTTTCATGGCCGGCCTGCTATTGGTGGGCTGCGGAAAGCACTACTGGGGCAAGCCTGGCGCCGCCCCGGCCGACTTTCAGCGCGAAAGCGCCGAATGCGCCCGCGAGAACGCGGTGCAGGCGAGCGGGAACAAAGACTACGGGATTGTTATCGCCGACCTGTACAAGGCTTGCCTGAAGGCCCGCGGGTGGCAACGGGCCCAGCAGTTCGATCCCCCGCCGGCCGGCTGGTTCCGCGGGATCGAGGAAGATGGGCTGATGCGCCTCGAGGCGCCGCCACCGGTGTCTCGACCCGCGCCGCAACCCGTGCAGCAGCAGCCTGCCGGGCCACAGCCGGCAGCACCACCGCCGCCCCCACCCGGGACGCCGCCACCGGCGCCGGTGCCACAGCAACCCGCGCCGCCGCCCACGGAACAGCCGCCGCCGCCGCGCTCCTGACGGCGCTGCACCGCCTCGGTCCTCAGGCGGCTGACTGGCCCCGGTCGTATACGATGCGCCCGCCGACGATCGTCAGCTCGGCGCGGATGTCGCGGATTCGGATCTCGGCACACGTCATCGGATCGTCCGAGAGCACGACCAGGTCGGCGAGCTTGTCGGGCTCGATCGTGCCCTTCTCATCCTCCTCGAAGGTGACAAACGCGCCTTCGATGGTCGCGGCGCGCAGCGCATCGGCGCGCGAAAGGCGCTGGGCCGGCGCGATGACCCGATCGCTCGTGCGGCTGACCCGCGCGACGGCTTGCCAGATCGGCCAGAACAGCGAAGGCGGCACGTTGTCGGTGGCCAGCGCCACGTGCACGCCGGCCTCTTTGAGGCGCCGCAACGGCACGATCGTGTCTTCGGCGCCCGGCCCGAGCTGGCGGCGAAACGCCTCAGCCTCCTTGTACAGATACCGATTGGTGTGCGTGGTCAGGACCACGCCGAGATCGCGAATTCGTCCGATCTCGGCGCCGGTCAAGATGCCGATGTGCTCGATGACCCAGCGGCGGTCGCGGATCGGCTCCGTGCGGTTCACTTCCTCGTAGAGGTCGAGCAGGCCCGTCCCCATGCTGAGAACGCGAATGTCTTCTCGCGCTGCCGTCAGCAGAATCGCCCGCAGCTGCTCGCGCGGCAACGCCGCGTCGTACGAGAACCCGGCCCAGCCCGTGTACGGCATCGCGCGGGCCCGGACCGCGCCGTCCGTCGACGGATTCGTTTCCGCGACGAGGCCCGCGAGCCGATGGAATGCGTCGCCGCGGCCTCGCCCGGCGATGCGCGGCCGCCACGCGGCCAGCCGCTCCTCGAACGCCTGCGGGTGCGCCGCGCCCCAGGACGGGCTCAGCGTGAGATGCGCGCGCACGGTCAGCTCGCGGCGCGCGGCCGCCTCGTCGTAGACCCGCAGCACTTCGTCGGCGACGCCGTGGCCCTCGACGACGCTGGTCGTCCCGAGTCCGTTGTAGATCCTCATCGACTCGCGTAGCCCGCGCACGCGATCCTCGTGCGTGAAGCGGGGCGCCACGGCCATCAGTGAGAGCTCCACGACCGGGATGAACGTCTGCTCGATGAAGATCCCGGTGGGCTCACCGGACGAATCGCGCTCGATGACGATCCCGTCCCACGGCGGCACGGTTTCGCGCGTGACGCCTGCCAGCCGGAGTGCCTCGCTGTTGGCGATCGACACGAGCGGCAGCGTGTGGCGCCAGTAGCCCCAGATCGAACGGACATAGACAGGGTTCCTGGGCGCGACCCGGTCGAGGTCGTGGCGCGTGGGATAGCGTTTCTCGCGCAGGTTCGCCGGCACGTCGAAGTAGTACGGCGGGTCGCCGATCGGCATCGTCATGATCCAGTCGCCGGGCGCGGCGGCCTTCACGAGCACCTCGATGCGCTGCAGCACGTCGTCGATCGAGCGCGCTCCGGCCAGCGACGGATAGAGCAATTTCAGCCCTTCGCGGTCCATGTGGGCGTGGGCGTCGACGAGCCCCGGGATCACGGCGCGCCCGTGGAGGTCGATCACGCGGGTGTCGGCTCCGGCAAGGCGGCGCAGGTCGGCGCTGGCGCCCACGGCCGTGATGCGATCGCCGGCGAGGGCGACAGCCTCCACGACGCGGAGAGCCGAATCGAGCGTAATTACGCGTCCGCCAAGGAGAATCAGGTCCGGTCTGGTCATGAGTAATAGGGCGGGTTCACGGGCACCCCCATGCTACAACTTGAAAAGGTGATCGATTTTCACACCTTTTCCATCACCGCGCGCGACCGCGAGACCGGGGCGTTCGGCGTCGCCGTCGCCACCGCGCGGCCCAACGTCGGTAGCCTCGTTCCGTGGGTTTCGCCCCGCGGCGCCATTGCGACGCAGGCTCGGGTCAACACCGATCTCGGTCGGCAAGGTCTCGCGCTCATGGCCCAGGGCGTGCCAATCGACGTCGCGCTGAGCGCGCTCCTGCGCAAGGACGGCGACCGCGAGCTCCGGCAGGTGCACGGCCTCGACGGTGAGCGCGCGTTCTGCCACACCGGCGCGAGCTGCGTGGCGTGGTGTGGTCACGAGCAAGCGGACGAGTTCACGATCGCCGGCAACATGCTGGCGGGGCCGGACGTCGTCGCCGAGATGGCCCGCGCGTTCCGCGCGAGCGATGTCGACCGGCGCGACCTTTCCGAGCGCTTGCTCATCGCGCTCGAGGCGGGACAGGCGGCGGGCGGCGACAAGCGCGGCAAACAGTCGGCGGCGCTGCTGGTGGCGGCGATCCGCGAGCCGCGGATGTACCACAACCTGCGCGTGGACGACCACACCGATCCGGTGGCCGAGCTTCGCCGCGTCTGGGCGGTCGTCGTCGCGCATACTCAGCAGCTCGAGACCGAGACCGAGTATGGCACCGCGGCGCTCCGGCTCTTCGGCCGGGTGAAGTATTGAGACGCGAACATGAGGCGAGGAGGGTCGCGATGAAGCTTCGAACGCTTCCGTGGCTCACTGGACTGGTCGTACTCGCGGCCGGCTCCGAGGTCGAGGCGAAGACGTATCGATGGGTGAACGAGCAGGGCATCGTCACCTACTCGGATCAACCGCCCCAGGTCAGGCCGGCCGAGGGTGAACGCGAGGCGCTGATCAGTGAGGCGCTCGAGATATCGGGGACGAAGAAGGCGCTGGAGACGATCCCGGCTCACATCCGAGCTCAGCTCGACGCTCGTCAGACACCGCTCAAGCCCGAGGAGAAGACGCGCGTCGTCAAGATTCTGGGCGATGCGTTCCGCCCCGACGTACTGTACGGCGCCGTGCGCGCGGCGTTCCGGGGCAACTACGAGCCGCAGCGGATGAGCATCGTGATCGGCCAGCTTCGCACGCCGCTGTTCCGCAAGGTCGCCGCCCTCGAGGTTGCCGCCAGCGAGCCCGGCGCCAAGCAGGATCTCGAGCGATTCACCCTCGGGCTGCAAGGCGACATTCCGCGCCCGGCGCGCGTCGCCCTCGTTCAGCGGCACGAGGCGTCGATGCGGAGCGCCGAGCTACAGATCGAGATGGGCGTGGTGGCGTTCCGAGCGGTGAGCCGATCGCTCGAGCCGCTCTTGCCGTCCGAGAAGCGGCCGACCGCGCGGGAGACCGATTCGGCGGAGCGATCCCTTCGCGCGCAGCAGGAGCCCCTCGTCCGGGCCGCGCTCGTGCGCTGGCTCTACACGTTTCGCTCGCTGACCGACGAAGAGCTCAACGAATACGTGTCGTTCAGCGAGACGGACGCGGGGCGCTGGTTCGTGGCCACCCAGCGGAAGGGGCTGCTCGACGCGATGCGAACGGCAATGGACGCGGCGGCCCGGCAAATGGCCGCCGCGTTTCCTGCAAAGCGCTAGCGCGCCGGCCGTCGCTCCTCGAGGAGCTTCAGGAAGCGCGGGTCCTTCTTGAGGTTCACCAGGGACGGATCGAGGCTCAGGTAGTCGATCTTGTCGTAACCGAGGTCCAGCGCCTTGGTGAGCCACGTGAGCGCCTGCTCGGTGTCGCCCAGCCGCGCGTAGACGCGGGCGGCGTTGTATGCGGCCTGCGGATCCTGGGGCTTGGCCTCGGCGCCTTGCACGGCCGTGGCCGTCTGGTCCGTGCGCTCCTTCGTGATCGCCTTGTTCTTCAGCACACTCTCGAGGTTCGCCTTCGC
>DATEMW010000163.1:0-4872 GCA_035275385.1 Candidatus Methylomirabilota bacterium
TCGACGGCTTCCTTCGAGATGATCTGGAACTTGTCGGGGGCCGCCTTGCAGACCGGGCACGTGACGACCGCGTTCGGCCCTTTCACGGTGTAGCCGCAGATCGAGCAGATGGCGGTCGCCGGCTGGGACTCGCTGCGGAGCTTCGCGACCGCGACGTCCTCGGCCAGGATCTGCATGCGCTCGGCCATCCGCGTCGGCATGAAGATCGCCATCGCCTCGTCGATGACCTTGTTCGTGATGACCGTGTGGCCCTGCTCGATCGCGTAGCGCAACAGCGCGGTGCGCGCGACGCCCTTCACCTGCGGCGGCACTCGCTCCATTCGCGCCTCGGCCTCCTCGGTCCACGAGATGATCTCTTCGGCCTTCACGTCGAGCGGCGGATAGAACTTGCCGCCGGTCAGCAGCACGTTGCACGGCGCCAGCCGCATGATGTTCTCGGTGTTCGAGCCCAGATCCGTCTCGTTCTCGTCCGAGTGCACGCCGACCCGACCGAGGATCAGGAGCCACGGCTGCTCCTTGCGCGCGAAGGTCAGGATCTTTTCGAAGCACTTGCCGTCGAGCAAGGTGATGGCGAGCTCGACCCCCGCGTCGGCGGCGAGCTTCCTGCCGATCTCGAGATGCGACTGATAGATCTTGGCGAGACCGGTGTCGATGATCTCCTCGTGCAGCTGCTCCTGCTCCTTGAAACGGAAGATCTTCGAGGCCTTCTCGTTGAGCACGCCGACGATCCCATTGAACATCGCGTAGTGCAGATAGGGGTCGTACACGGCGACCGCCTGCAGCGGCCGGCGCAGCGCGGCGGCCAGGGCGATGCCGAGCTTCAGGCCGTTGAACGACTGCGGCGAGCCGTCGAGGCAGACCACGATCGCGCCCTCACGGTCCTTCAGCGCGTCCGCATTCCGGACGATCAGCGTGTCGCGGGTCACCCGGCGCACGAACCGCTCGGTGACGGAGCCGATCTGGCTGTCCTTCACCGCGCCCATGCCGAGGGCGCCCATGACGACCAGGTCGTAGTCGGACGCCAGCGTGTCCTCGATCAGGACCTTGTAGTGCTTGCCGTCGATCATCTTGGGCTCGAAGTCGAGCCCGGCCTCGGCGGCCTTCTTCGCCATCACGTCCAGATACGACTCGGAGATGAGCTGCAGCCCCATCGCGATCAGCGAGTCGTGGATCTTGCGCTGGCGCTCGAGCTCGTTCTCATCCTTGTATTCTTCCGGCAGCGTGTACTCCATCTGCTTGAACCGGTAGTCGTGCAGCCGCGCCGCGTACACGTGCACACCCGTCAGCCTGGCGCCGAACGACCGGCCCAGCTCGACCGCCAGGTCGATCGCGCGGTTCGAGCAGTCCGAGTTGTCTACCGGTACGCAGATATGCTTGAACATGAGATCCCCCTGTTTCCTCTATAGGCGCGCCTCGGGCGGCGGGGCCCCAGCCCCGCGACGCCCTGCGGCGCGCACTACCACTACTTCAGCTCGAAGTCGACCGTCGCGGTCGTCTTCGGCGCGATCGTGAGCTCTCGCGTCACCGTCCGCGGCTCGTCAAATATCGGCCGGCCGTCCTTGTCAACGCCGCCCTTGGGCCGAAAGCCCGCGTGCCACATCGTGATCTTGTACGTCCCCGGCGGCACGTCGGCGATCCGGAACGCGCCCTTGTCGTCGGTGACCGCGTAGTACGGGCTGTCGTGCACGATCATCCACGCCGACATGTGCGGATGCGCGTCGCAGACCACGCGGACCACGCCCGGCTTCTTGAGATATTTCGTGACCTCGATGACCTGCCCCTTGGTCGGCAGCGCGACGTTGAAGACGGTCGGCATGCCGAGGTAGCCGTGCGTGTTGTGCAGGATCGGATCCGAGTTGCGGATCGCGACGCGCTCGCCGACGGTGGCCGCCGACACGTGGCTCACGAAGACGCACTGGTGATTGTCGAGCACGACCTCGCCGCCGCCCTTCTTGCCCCGCGCGACACCCTCGATCAGGATGACGCTCCCCTTGACGCCGCGGTCGGCCGAGAGCACGAGCGCCTCGGCCGGCTTGTGGTCGCCGCACACGTCGCGGTTCTTGTTGACGGGGATCGGATCGAGCTTGGGCGGTGTCCCGACGAACTTCACGGTGCCGGTGATGGTGCCGCCGTCCTGCACCGTCGCGACCTCGTAGCCGAGGGCCGGCGCCGCGGCGAGCAGCAGCAGGCCGAGCGCCGCGCCGAACGCCGCACGCCGGCGGGTCACGGGTTGAGCGACCACTCGAGCGCGAGCCAGAGGCTTCGGCTGTAGCGGAAGAACCACAGCGGGAACACGATCACGATCGGCACCAGCACCGCCAGCTGGGCGCGGGTCGAGAGCCCGAACCAGCCCCAGAGGACGAAGAACCCGGCGACCGCGATCAGCACCGTGATCGCGTAGTTGACGTAGATCGCGCCGACGAAGTAGCCCTGCGCTCGCTCGAACTTGAGGCCGCAGAGCGCGCACGTGTCCGCCATCCGGAACCAGCCGCGGAAGAGGGGCGTCTCGCCGCAGCGCGGACAGCGCAAGCGGAGCGCCCGGCCGAAGGCCCGCGCGATACGGCTGGCCGGCCGCTCCGATTCCATCGTTCACCGTGCTGCCGGCCCCGGGTCCGCGCACTCAGTGCTTGGCGGGCTCGGTCGTGGCGGCCTTGACGCCGACCGTCCGCTTCATCACGGCGAACCCGTCGGGGAGCAGCACGAAGACCAGCAAGGTGGCGATCAGCAGCGGGGTGACCGCGACCATTCCGAGGGTGCGCGTCTCGAACTTGAGATGCATGAAGTACATCGCGACCAGCGTCGCCTTGCCGAGCGCCAGGGCGCAGAGCAGGACGCCGATCGTGAATTTGCCGAACGGCAAGTAGATCACCGCGATCTCGACCACGGTGAGGATGGCCAGATACCAGAAGATGGCCATGTAGTTCGGATGCTTGTGTTCGGTCGTCGCCATCGTGGGGACCTCCTACAGGAGGTACATGAAGGTGAACACCATGATCCAGACGAGGTCGACGAAGTGCCAGTACAGGCCGGTGATCTCGACCGCGTTGTAGCTCGCCGCCGGCTGCGGGCGCTTCGCGACGACTCGAAGGATCGCGAGCAAGTAGATGACGCCGCCGGTGACGTGCAAGCCGTGGAAGCCCGTGACCAGGAAGAACGAGGTGCCGAAGAGCGAGGCGCCCCAGGGGTTGCCGTTGATGTGCAGGCCGCGGTGGATGAGGTGCGTCCACTCGTACGCCTGCAGGCTCACGAAGATCGCGCCGCCGAGCGCCGTGTAGAAGAGGTACTTCTGCGCCCGGATCTTGTCGCCCTTCCCCAGCCACTCGAGCGCCTTGACCATCGTCACGCTCGAGCAGATGAGCAGGAACGTCATGAGCGCGGTCAGATTGATCCCGAGGACCTCGTACGGCGACGGCCAGTCGGCGCTCGTCGCGCGCATGGCGCCGTAGCCGGCGAGCAGGGTGCCGAAGCCGACGGCATCACCCGCCAGGAAGATCCACATGCCGAGCTTGCCCCAGCTTTCGGGTGTGAGCGGCGACTCGGCGGGCTCGACCGCGCCGTGCGCGTGCATCGCGGCTGCCTGACTCATATCGTCTCCTTGATGATCTGGGAATCGTCTTTGGGCGCGTAGCGGGCCAGGAGGCGCCGCAGGATGCTCGATGGGCGATAGCCCGCGTCGTGAGCGCCGCTGGCCGTCGCGGGGCTCGGGCTCCGCCAACCGAGGCGCTCCTTCAAACTGAGGTAGCCGAGGATGCCGGCGATGGCAACGATCAGCCCGAACGGCAGCAAGATCAGGCCGAGATACGGCCAGGTGGAGGTCTGATCGCCGAACGGCGAGCTGATGCACGTCGCGCACGCCAGCGCCGGCGTCGGCGTCAGCACGAGCGCCGCGAGCGTCGCGGCCCTCATGCGAGGTACACCGCCACGTAGAGAACGGGCCACAGCGCGACCACGAAGTGCCAGTAGATCGCGCACGCGCGCACCGCGCCCGTGCGTCCGTCGGCAAAGCGTCCGCGCGCGGCAAGCCACGCGGTGACCGCAACCCACGCGAGCGCCGCTATCACGTGCGCCGCGTGGGTGCCGATCAGGGTGTAGAACGTGGTGCCGTACGCCCCCGACCACACGGTGAGCCCGTAGTCGACGAGGCGCACCCACTCGTATCCCTGCACCACGAGGAACGCGGCGCCGAGCGCGCCGGCGTGCAGGAGCCGGCGAACGAGGGTGCGCGTGTCGTGGCGCGCGAGCGCGCGGCTCGCCGCCACCATCGCGACGCTCGAGGCGATCAGCACCAGCGTGTTCACACCGGTGACGCCGACCGGCAAGCGCGGCTGCAGCGGAGGCGGCCACTGCGCCGCCGCCACCCGCAGCACGAGGAACGCCGACACCAGCCCGCCGAAGAACATGACCTCGCCGCAGATCAGGAACAGCATCGCGAGCCGGACGTTGTCGAGGAGCGGCCGCCGCGGCCCGGGCTCGCGCTCGGGTCCGTCTCCGCCACCCGTCGGCGGCGGGGGTGGCGGCACGTTGCCGTTGGTGCGGCGCGGCCGGTCGACGGTGAGAGTCGTCACCAGCGGATCCCGATCAGGAACGCCGACACCACGAGCGCCCCGACGAGCGTCAGGAGCACGCGCAGGACCTGGCGGTTGCGGGCGTCGGTGTTCATACCTTGTCGATGGCCAGCAAGGTCAAGAGGATCGGCAGATAGAGGAGCGACGCGAACAGCACGCGCCGCGCCGAGCCGGCCGACGGCGCCAGCGCCTGGCGCGCGCCGATCGCGACGAACGCCGCGCCCAGGATGAACGCGCCGACGAAGTAGAACGGGCCCGCCAGGCCGATCAAGGTCGGCAGCAGGCTGACCGCCAGGAGCGCAAAGCA
>DATEMW010000164.1:0-5431 GCA_035275385.1 Candidatus Methylomirabilota bacterium
AACCGGCTGCTCGGCAACTGCGGCCGGCTCAAGTGCTGCCTGCTCTACGAGTTCTCGACCTACGAAGAGCTCCGGTCGCGGCTGCCGCGCGTGAACTCGCCCTGCCAGGCCAACTGCGGCACGCAAGGCTGCATGACCGGCAAGGTCCGCTCGATCCGCGTGCTCAAGCAGAGTGTCGTGGTCGGGTTCCCCGACGGCACCCAGGCCGAGGTGCCGATCGACCAGGTGACGTGGGAAGGACGCGCGCACATCAAGGCGCAGCTCGACTCGTGACCGTCTTCTACCTGACGACACCGATCTACTACGTGAACGATCGCCCCCACCTGGGGCATGCGTACACGACCATCGTCGCCGACGCGATGGCGCGCTACCACCGCCTGGCCGGCGACGACGTGTGGCTGCTGACCGGCACCGACGAGCACGGCGACAAGATCGCCCAGGCCGCCGCCAAGGCCGGCTTGACCCCGCAGGCGATGGCCGATCAGAACTCCGGCGCCTTCCGAGAGACGTGGAAAGCCCTGGGCATCCAGTACGACGACTACATCCGCACGACCGAGGAGCGCCACAAAAAGGTCGTCCAGGCGATCCTCCAGAAGCTCTGGGATGCCGGCGAGATCTATCTCGGCAAGTACGGCGGCAACTACTGTTACGGCTGCGAGCGGTTCTACACCGAGAAGGAGATCGTCGACGGCAAGTGCCCCGATCACCTCACGCCGCTGGCGTGGATCGAGGAAGAGAACTACTTCTTCAAGATGTCGAAGTACCAGAGCTGGCTGATCGACCACATCGAGAAGAACCCGGACTTCGTGCGGCCCGAGCGCTATCGCAACGAGGTGCTCGGTTTCCTGCGCGATCCACTGACTGATCTGTCGATCAGCCGGCCGCGCCGCCGCCTCGAGTGGGGCATCCCCCTGCCGTTCGACGACAAGTACGTCACGTACGTCTGGTTCGACGCGCTGATCAACTACGTCTCGGCGCTCGGCGGCCCCGGCGACCCGCGGTACGAGAAATACTGGCCGCACGTGCAGCACGTGACCGCCAAGGACATCGTCAAGCCGCACGCGATCTACTGGCCGTGCATGCTCAAGGCCGCGGGCATCCCGCTTTACCGGCATCTGAACGTCCACGGCTACTGGACGCTCGGCGGCCACAAGATCTCCAAGTCCGTCGGCAATCTGGTCGAGGCGCTGGCGCTCAAGGAGAAGTACGGCAACGACGCGTTTCGCTACTTCGTTCTGCGCGAGATGGTCTTCGGCCTCGACGCCGATTTCTCCGAGGAAGGACTGGTTGGCCGGCTCAACGCCGACCTGGCCAACGACCTCGGCAATCTCGTCTCGCGCGCGACGACCTTGATCGTGAACCTCGGCCGCGGCGTGGTGCCGGCGCGCGGCCGCACGACCGCGGCGGAGGATACCGTGGCTGCGGCCTTCGACAAGGCGAAGGCCGACGTCGCGGCCTCGATGGACGAGTTCGCCTTCCACAAGGCGCTGGCGTCGCTGTGGGAGTTCGTCGGCGTGGTGAACCGCTACGTCGACTCGACGCAGCCGTGGGCGCTCGCCAAGGACGCCGGCAAGAAGGCCGAGCTCGATGCGGCGCTGTCGACGCTCGCCGAGTCGCTGAAGATGCTCGGAATCGTGCTCGCGCCCTTCCTGCCCGACGCGGCCGCGAAGATCCGCGCGGCCCTCGGTCAGACCGGCGAGCCGAAGCTCGGCGACGCCGTGTGGGGCCGGTTAGCTGCGGGCACGCCGGTCCAGAAGCTCTCGGGGTTGTTCCCGCGAGTCGACGACAAGAAGCCGGCAGCGCCGGCGGCCGCTGGCGCCGCGACGACCGAAGCGGTCGCCCGCATCAAGATCGACGAGTTCGGCAAGGTCGAGCTGCGCGTGGCGGAAGTCGTCGCCGCCGAACCCCTGCCGAAGTCGAAGAAGCTCCTGAAGCTCACGCTCTCGCTCGGTCAGGAGCAGCGCACGGTGGTCGCGGGAATCGCCGAGCACTACGCGCCGGCGGATCTCGTGGGCAAGAAGGTCGTCATCGTCGCGAACCTCGAGGCGGCGAAGCTGATGGGCGTGGAATCGAACGGGATGGTCCTGGCCGCGTCGTCCGGCGGCAAGCTGGCCGTGCTCACGCTCGATCGCGATCTGCCTTCCGGAGCCAAGGTCTCGTGAAAAGCCCGGCGCTGACCGCCGACGAGTACGTCGACGCGATGGTGCAGGCGGCCGGGCGCGATGCCTCGATCGCGCGCGTGCTGCACGAGATCCTGAGCCTCGACGGCGCGGTCCGCTCGAGCTGCCTCGACCTGGTCGCCGCGCACCTGCGCGTGCACACAGCGGCCGGTGACGTTCTCGACTGCATCGACATGCTCAAGCGCGACGCGATCGCGCAGCGCCTCACCGAGCGGCTCGCCGCCGCGCGCACGCCCGCTCCGGGCGATCCAGCGACCCTGCCACCCGTTTGAGCTCCGCGTTCGCGTGGGTCGCCGAGTGGGGTGTCTCGTTCGCCTCGCTGACCGGCGGCGTGCTCACGCTGTTCGTGTTCCGCCGCGGCCTGCCCAACGTCGCCTACATCGTCGGCTATCTCCTCTTGCTGTGGCTGGTCTTCGCGGTGCTCGTCGAGCTGCGCCAGCCGCTGGCCGAGTCGGGACGCCGAACGGGCCGGTTCGTGGTCAGCGCGGCCGACTACACGATCCAGACCCTCTACCACGGGCTCCTGCTCTTCGTGCTGCCCGCCTACTGGGCGAGTGCGACGTTGACCTCGCGCAACGTGTTCTTCTTCGCGGTGCTGGTCCTGATGGCGGTGCTGGCGACCTTCGACCCCTGGTACAAGGTGATCGTGCATCCGCGGCCCTGGCTCGGCCACCTCTTCTTCCTGGTGTCGATCTTCGCGGCGCTCAACGTCGCGTTCCCGCTCGTCGGGCTTCCGCCGCTGGGTGCCTTGATGGCGAGCGCGTTCGTCGCGGCACTGGCCATCACGCCGGTGGTCCGCCGCGCGGGTGGTCGGACGTGGCGCGGCGCCCTGCGCGTCACGGTCGCGCTCGGCATCGCCGCGGCCGCGCTGGCGGCGGTGGGCCGCGCGTGGATTCCGCCGGCGCCGCTCTTCATGGCGCGCGCGGCGATCATGTGGGACCTGCCGGATCTCGACAACATCGAGGCGCTGCCGTCGACGATCTCCGCCGAGGAGGTGAGGCAGCGTGGGCTCGTGGCGTACACTGCGATCTACGCGCCGGCCGGCCTGCGTCAGTCCGTCAGTCACGTCTGGCGGCATCGGGGCAAGGTGATCGAGACCGTCTCGCTGGCTCCGGTGCAGGGCGGGCGCCGGGAGGGCTACCGCACGTATTCGCGCAAGACGTCGTTCCCCGAGGACGCGGAGGGGCGCTGGTCGGTGGACGTCGTCACGGCCGGGGGCCAGCTGATCGGCCGGCTCAGGTTCCGCGTCGTTCACTGACGTCGACGTTCCGACCGGAGGGATGCCATGGCTGACACAGTGCGAACCGCCGACTACTTCTACGTGATGGTGCCGGACAAGCCGGGCGAGGGCGCCCGAATTCTCGGCGAGCTCAAGCGCGCCGGCGTGAACCTGATGGCCTACTCCGGCTTCCCGAGCGGCCGCGGCGCCCAGCTCGATCTCGTGCCGACCGTTCCCGCCGCGTTCAGGGCGCTCGCGAAAGAGAAGAAGTGGAAGGTCAAGGGGCCCAAGCGCGCCTTCCTGATCGACGGCGACGATCGGCTCGGCGCCTGCGCCGACGTCCTGGGCCGTCTGGCGGCGGCGAAGATCAACGTGACCGCGATGGACGCGGTCGCGTCCGGCGGCGGCCGCTACACGGCGATCCTGTGGGTCAAGACGCGTGACGTCAAGAAGGCGGCCGGCGTGCTCGGAGCCGTGTGACCGCTCCGGATCTGTTCGACACGCACGCGCACCTGCACTTTCCCGAGTTCGCCGGCGATCTCGACGCCGTGCTCGAGCGAGCCCGGGCCGCGGGCGTCCGGCGCATCCTGACGATCGGCACGGACGTGCCGACCTCGCGCGCCGCGGCCGCGATGGCCGCCCGCGAGCCCGACGTGTGGGCCGCGGTCGGCATCCATCCCCACGAGGCCGCCGACGCCGACGAGGCGGCGCTCGCGGAGATCGAACGGCTGGCCGGCGAGCCGCGCGTGGTGGCGATCGGCGAGACCGGGCTCGATTTCTTTCGCAACCTGGCGCCGCGCGAGGCGCAGGAGCGTGCGTTCCGCAACCAGCTCGAGCTCGGGCGCCGCGCGGCGAAGCCGGTGCTCGTGCACTGCCGCGAGGCGCACGACGAGACGCTCAGGCTGATCGGCGAAGTGGACGTGCGCGCGCACGGCGGGATCATGCACTGCTTCTCCGGTGACGTCGGGATCGCGCGCCGCTGTCTCGATCTCGGGCTCCTGGTCTCGCTCGCCGGGCCGGTGACCTACCCCAAGCCCGGTGCCTTGCCGGAGGTCGCCCGGTTCGTGCCGGCCGACCGGCTCGTTGTCGAGACCGATTGCCCGTTCCTGCCGCCGCAGCCCCATCGCGGCAAGCGCAACGAGCCCGCGTATCTCGCGATCACGGCGGCGCGCGTGGCCGAGCTACGTGGTGAGCCGCTCGGCGACCTGGCCGCACGGATGTCCGACAACGCGCAGCGGCTCCTGGGCCTGTGAGCTCCGCGGCCCTGCGCAACGTCGCCCTCTATCTGAGAGGCAAGCTGACCAAGCGCCTCACGCAGCTCGCCAACGCGCGCGATCGCACGCCGCCGGTGGTGCCGGCGCCGATCGACGACGTCATTCGCGGCGTCCGGACCCCGCAGGCGCTCTCGCGTCTACTCGAGGGGCGAACGAATCGGGAGCGCGAAATCGCGGTGGCGCGGTATCTGCGCGCCGTCGGCATCCCGTTCGCGGCGCATCCGTTCGCCTGTGCCGAGGGCTCCGGCGAGAGCTACACCGTGGATCTCGGCGCCGGCGACCGCGTGCTCCTGCTGGCCGCGCACCACGACGCGGTGCCCGGCAGCCCCGGCGCCAACGACAACGCCGCGTCGGTCGGGCTCCTGCTGACCTTGATCGAGCGACTCGCCGCTTCGCCGCCGAGAGCGATGCGGGTGAGATTCCTCTTCACCGCCGCCGAGGAGCAGCGCTATCTGGGCGCGCGCCAGTACGTGCTCGGCGCGAACGTCGGCGAGCTCGCCGGCGTCCTGAGCCTCGAGCTGTGCGGCATCGGCGACAGCATCGTGATCTGGGACGCGGAGGAGGAGACGCCGTTCCTCGGTAGGGTTGGCGCGGCGTTCGACAATCTCGGTCTTCGGCGCGACGCCGGCTATCACACCGTCGGCCGGATCCCGATGTTCGGCAGCGACCATCGGGCATTCGCCCCGCTCGGCGTGCCGGCCTACGGCTTCACCCTGGTGCCGTCGGCGAACGCCGAGACGCTGCGCCAGTTCATCTGG
>DATEMW010000165.1:0-2925 GCA_035275385.1 Candidatus Methylomirabilota bacterium
CGAGTAGAACGGCATGATGAACTGGGTGATCCGGTGCCAGTAGAGCCCGTCGACGTCCCACCGGCGCCGCGCGGAGTAGCAGGCGCCGTAGTCGGTCGGCAGCACCTCCAGCCGCGGCCGCTTGTCCTGGTGGAAGGTCCCACGCTGCTTGCTGTCAGGACGGAGCTTGGCGTGGACGTAGTCGATGTGCGAGGAGTCGATGTCGCCCTCGAGCGCCTGGACCCAGTTGCACTCCTCGAGCATCATCAGCGGCGGATACACGTGGTCCGCCGGCAACGTGTTGACCTCGAACGCCGGGAATGCGGGCGCCTCGGCCCGCGGCCCCATGTACGCCCACAAGACGCCGTTGACGTCGCGGCAGGGGTAGGCGCGGGCGCGCACCTTGTCCTTGAAGGTGCTCTCGGCGGGCTCGTTGGGCATGTCGACGCAGCGGCCGGTCACGTCGAACTTCCAGCCGTGGTAGACGCAGCGGATCCCGCAGTCCTCGTTGCGGCCGAAGAACAGCGAGGCGCCGCGATGCGGGCAGTTGGCGGCCATCAGCCCGACCTGACCGCGCGTGTCCCGAAACGCGATCAGGTCCTCGCCAAGCAGGCGCACTTTCTTCGGCGGGCAGTCGGGCTCCGGCAGCTCGGTGGACGGCATGAACGGCATCCAGTACTGGCGTAGCAGGTCGCCCATCGGCGTCCCGCGTCCGACCCGGCACATGAGCTCGTTGTCTTCTCTCGAGAGCATCGCCGCCCTCCGCTGTTCCGTCGTCGACCGTTTAGTGCTTGCCGTTCTCGACCGTGGCGCGCTCGATCGCCAGGAGCTTCTCCAGATCGATCACGCCGAGCATGTCCTTTTCCACGGGGCTCCAGTCGGGCTTCGTCCTCGTGTTCGCGCCGAAGCCGTCCGCCAGCTCTTCGTAGACCTTCTTCCAGGCGGCGTACGCAGCCAGAAGTGGCGTCGAGGGGTCGGCGACGATCTTGTAGCCGAGCCCGCCAAGATCCGCGAGCGTGAGGCCGAGCCCCGCCAGACCGCCGCGCCCCGCGAGGTACATCAACGGGCCGCCGAGGCGCTCGGCGATCGTGCGCAGCTGCTCGGGCTTGTGCGCCATCGAGAGCAACAGGAGGTCCGCGCCGGCCCGGCGATACGCCTCGCCGCGGCGGAGCGCGTCGTCCATGGTGCTGGCGCGGATCGCGTTCGTGCGCGCGACGATCAGGAAGTCCGGGTTGCGCCGCGCCGCGACGGCCTCCTTCACCTTGGCCGCCATGAGCTCGACCGGGATCATGTGCTCGATCCCCGCGTGATGGTGGGCACGCTTGGGGACCAGCTGGTCCTCGATCTCGATCGCGGCGAAGCCGGCGGCCTCGCTCATGCCGATCGTACGATGCATGTGCATCGGATCGCCGTAGCCGCAGGCGCCGTCGAGGATGAGCGGCAGAGAGCACACGGCACCGATCTCGACCGCCGCCTGGCACATCTCGGTCACGTTCAGGTTCGCCTCGAGCGCGACCTTCTGATAGCCGGTCGAGCCGCCGCCGAGATAGCCGGCCGGGAATCCGGCCGCCTCGGCCATGCGCGCCATCAACGGGTTGAGGACCAGCGGCGCCGTCACCGGCATCGGCCGCTGGATCAGCTCACGGAGAGAAGGACGACCCGCCACGGTCCACCTCCTGACGGATGATACACCGGGCCGACGGCCCGCTCAGACGCTCCCGCGCAGGCGCGGATCGAGCGCGTCCCGCAGCCCGTCGCCGACGAGGTTGAACCCGAGGACCGCGACCATGATCGCCACGCCCGGCACCGTCGCGACGTGCGGGGCGACCAGCAGCACGTCGCGCCCGGTCGACACCATGAGGCCCCACGACGCGGTCGGCGGTTGGACGCCGAGGCCGAGGAACGAGAGTGCTGCCTCCAGCAGGATCGCGTTCGCCATGAACAGGGTCGAATAGACGACCAGACCCGGGACGACGTTCGGCAGGATGTGGCGCCGGAGCAGGGCCGGCGTCGCGGCGCCGAGCGCGCGTGCGGCGCCCACGTATTCCGTCTCGCGCAGCGCCAGCACCGAGCCGCGCACCATGCGCGTCACCGTCGGGATGCCCCACACGCCGACCGCGATCGTGGTGTTGAGCGCGCCGGTACCCATCGCCGCCACGATCGCCAGGGCCAGCAGCAGGTAGGGAAACGCCAGCAGGATCTCGATCCCGCGCATCATGACCGCGTCGAGCCAGCCGCCGATGAAGCCGGAGACCGTGCCGAACAAGAGCCCGCCGACCAGGGCGATCAGCACGGAGAGCACGCCCACGAGCAGCGCGATGCGCGAGCCGTAGATCACGCGCGAGAGGATGTCGCGCCCGAACTCGTCGGCGCCGAGCCAGTACTTGGCGCCGGGCTTCGCACGCTTCTCGACGAGGCTCTGCCGCGCCGGATCGTAGGGCGCGAGCCACGGCGCCAGCATCGCGCTCAGCGCGAGCACCACGATCAGCGCGAGCCCGACGACCGCGAGCCGATTCTGGCAAAAGCGCCCCCAGGCCGTCATCCCTGTCTGCCAATGCGCGGGTCGAGCAGGCCGTACGAGAGATCGACCAGGAGATTGATCACGACGAAGACCAGCGCGAACACGAGCACCGCGCCCTGCAGCAGGATGTAGTCGCGGGCGAAGATCGCCTTCACCATCAGGCGGCCGAGGCCCGGCCACGCGAAGACCGTCTCGGTGAGCACGGCGCCGCCCATCAGCTGACCGGACTGCAGGCCGAGCAGGGTCAGGATCGGGATGAACGCGTTGCGCAGGGTGTGCCGCGCCAGCACCCAGAACTCCGCCAGGCCCTTGGCGCGCGCGGTGCGCACGTAGTCCTCGCGCAGGACGTCGAGGACCGCGGCGCGCGTCATGCGCGAGATCATCGCGATCGAGGGCAGCGCGAGCGTGACCGCGGGAAGGATCAG
>DATEMW010000166.1:0-6069 GCA_035275385.1 Candidatus Methylomirabilota bacterium
GTTTTTCCCGAAGGCCGACACGCCTGGTTGAACCGCCGAGGGTTGCGGGTTCCGCGACCTGAAGGCCGACTACGACCGGAAGAACGCGGTGATCCTGGGCGTGTCGTTCGACACGCCGGCCGACAACAAGAAGTTCGCCGAGAAGTTCCACTTCAACTTCCCGCTCATCTGCGACACGGACCGGACTATCGGCACCGCTTACGGCGCCAATGTCGATCCGGCCAAGGGCGCTCAGCGCGTCGGTGTCGTGATCGATCGCGACGGCAAGATCAAGGAATGGCACGAGCGCGTCGACGCCCGCGCCTGGCCGGCCGCGGTGGTCCAGACTCTCTAGCACCGCTCCGCTGAACGGGCTCTGCAAGGCCCGGCCGCGAGGCGGCGCCGCCGCTTCGCGCCGGGCCTTTGCCCGCCGAGAATATCAGCTGCCTCGGAGACGGTTTCGGTAGAGGGCGCCCGCTTTCATGATCATCGACAGGTGCTCGCCCTGCCCCTCGAGCAGGCTCAGATCGCGGAGCGGATTGCCCTCGACGACCAGGAGGTCGGCGAACGCGCCCGGCGTGATCGTGCCGAGCTCGCGCGGCAGACCGAGCAGCTCGGCGCCCACGACCGTCGCCGATCGGATGATGTCGAGCGGCGAGAGCACCTTCGCGCGAATCGAGAACTCGCGCGACTGATCGGGCTGGAGCTGACCGAGGAGATCGCTGCCAAACGCCATGCGCACGCCGGCCTCGCGGGCGAGCTCGAGCGAGCGCAATCCCGCGGCCATCACGACCTTGTTCTTCTCGAGGCTGTCCGCGCTCATCCCCCAGCGCCCGCCGTGCCGCTCGATCGCGTCGTAGGCGACGAGCGTCGGCACGAGGAACGCACCGCGCGAGGCCATCAGCTTGGCCGTCGCGGCATCGATCAGGTTGCCGTGCTCGATCACGCGGACGCCGTTCTCGACCGCGCGGGCGATCGCCTGGGCCGCATAGGCGTGGGCGCATACGTACTTCTTGAAGACGGCCGCTTCCTCGACGGCCGCGCGGATCTCGTCAGTCGTGTACTGCAGGCTCTCGAGCGGATCGTACGGCGATGCCACGCCGCCCGAAGCCATGATCTTGATGTGGTCCACCCCCTGGCGCAGCTGCTCGCGCACGGCGCGGCGCACCTCGTCCACGCCGTCGGCGACGCCGGCGGTGAAGGCCAGCGCGTTGCAGCAATGGCACGGCGAGCCGGTGTCGGTTCGGCGGCGCGAGTCGCTGTGCCCGCTGGTCTGCCCGATCGGCCGGCCGGCGACGAAGAGCCGCGGCCCCGGCACATGGCCTTGCGCCACGCCTTCGCGAATCCCCCAGTCGGCGCCGCCGGTGTCCCGGACGGTCGTAAATCCCCGATCGAGCATCGCCCGCATGAGGCCCGCGCCTCGCGCGGTCATCAGCGTGAGCGGGATCGCCTCGAGCGCGCGGATGTTCACCTCCGAGAGGAAGACGTGAACGTGGCTGTCGATCAGCCCGGGCATCAGGGTGCGTCCGCCGGCGTCGAGGGTGACCTCGGCGGAGACCTTGATCGGCCCTGGCGACACCTCGCGGATGCGCTCGCCCTCGACCACGACGGATGTGTTCTCGGTGAGACTACCGCTCGCGGGATCCAGCAGGGTCGCGTTCCGGATCAGGATCATGGCGGCGGTAGGATACTCCAGCCCTAAAGCCGGGCGCTCGATTCCGGCACCTATTGGCGAGGAGGGCCAATGAACCTGGAATCCCTGGTGCGGTCCGCGGCGGGAGGCGATCTCGACGCCTTCGCCGAGATCGTCAGGCGCTTCCAGCACATGGCATTCGGCTACGCGCTGTCGTTCGTCCGCGACCTCGGACAGGCGGAAGACATCGTCCAGGAAGCGTTCATCGAAGCCTGGTACGCCCTGGCCACGCTGAACGACCCTGCGGCGTTTGCCGGCTGGCTTCGGGGCATCGTGCGGCATCGCGCGCACCGCGTGCTGCGGCGCAAGCATCTCGAAGCATTGCCGATCGTGTCAGCCGACACCGTCCCGGCCGACGAGCCGGCTCCGGACGATCGAGCCGTGCAGCGGCAGGAAGCGAGCGCGGTGCTGGCGTCGATCGCCGGCCTGGCCAGGCCCCTCCGCGAAGTCGTCACGCTCTACTACGTGCACGACTGCTCCCACCAGGACATCGCGACCTTCCTGGGGGTGCCGGTCACGACCGTGAACAACCGGCTGCACGCGGCGCGCGCGCAGCTCAAGCGGAGAACCTTGGCCATGGTGAAGGACACGCTCGAGGCCCATCAGCTGCCGGACGACTTCTCGGCACGTATCGGACGCATCGTGCGGGCGCGCGAGGGTGTCGTCGACGCCCGATTCGACCCGCAGTCCCTGCCCGACTTCTTGACCGAGATCGTCGTCAGTGACGACTCGCGGCGGCGCGCGGTGACGTTGCAAGTCGTCCAACGGCTACCCGACGGCATCGTTCGCTGCGTCGTGAGCTCGCCCGCCGAGGCGCTCGAGCCGGGCATGACGGTGATGAGCGCCGGTCGTTATGTTCAGGCCCCGGTGAGCCACGAGCTGTTCGACAGGAGCGTCCGTCTCCTCGCCGGACCGCCGGCCGAGCCCGGCGCTCCGGTCGAGCTGCTCGAGACTGGCATCAAGGTGATCGACGTCATGTGCCCCCTGGTCCGTGGTGGCACCGTCGCGATTGCCGGAGAGCTGCGCGCCGGAACCACGGTCGTCATGGAAGAGCTGGTCCGCCGGTTGAGCGGCGGACCCGTCGGCGTGTCACTTTTCACGTTGGCGCCGTGGACCCCGGTCTCCATCGCCGACACCTTGAAGCAGGACGGCTTCAACGAGGGCACGACGGGCCCGGTTCAGACCTTCTATTTCCGGTCCGGGGACGGCGCCTGGACTCCTGAGAGGCTGGCGGAGCTACACAGCGTCGACGTCGTGATCCGGCTTTCGGCCGAGCTCGCCGGGCTCGGGATCTACCCCACCGTGGATCCCCTGACCTCCCGCTCTCGCTTGCTCGAAGCCGGCGGCGTCGATCGCGCCCATCTCGACCTGGCAACGAGAGTCCGCCATGCGCTCGCCGCGCTCCTCGCCCCCGGCGGCGGCGCACCCGCCGCCGATGCGCTGATGCTCGAGCGAGCCAAGAAGCTCCTGCGGTTCTTCGCCCAGCCCTTCTACGTGGCCGAGGCATTCACCAAGCGGTCCGGCGTCACCGTCGGACTGACCGAATCGCTGCGCGTGTGCCGCGAGATCCTCGACGGCGTCCACGACGCGGTCCCGACGCAGGCCTTCTACTTCACCGGCGGCCTTGACGCCGTCCTCGCGCGCGCGGCGATGCCGTAACCGCCGCGGTAACGCCTCAGCGGGAGCTTGCCTCGATGACTCCGAGGCGGCACAATCGCGGCACCGATGGCGCGGCACTGGCTCGGAATCGACATCGGCGGCACCTTCACCGACTTCGCCCTCTTCGACACCGAGACGGGCGAGCTGCTCGGCCTGAAGGTCCCCTCGACCCCGCATGAGTTCGCCGAGGCCGTCCGCGTGGGGCTCGCGCGCCTGGCCGACGAGCACGGCGTCGAGCCCCGCGAGATCGGCACCGTCGTCCACGGCACGACGATCGCGGTGAACACGCTGATCCAGCGCACCGGCGCGCGGCTGGGTCTGCTCGTCACCGAGGGGTTCCGCGACGTCCTCGAGCTCCAGCGCCTGCGGCTGACGAACCCGTTCGACCTGCACGGCTCGCGCCCGCTGCCGCTGATCCCGCGGGCGCGCGTCGCCGAGGTGCGCGAGCGCCTTCGCGCCGACGGCCGTGTCGACACGCCGCTCGACGAGAAAGCGGTGCGCGAAGCCGTCCAGCAGCTGACGACGGGCCAGCCGATCGACGGCCTCGTGATCTCGCTGCTGCACTCGTATAAAAACCCGGCGCACGAGCGGCAGGCGCGAGCTGTCGCGGAGGCGGCGAGCCCGGGGCTGCCGGTCACCGCGTCGTCCGACGTGTGGCCGCAGGCGCGCGAGTACGAGCGCACGGCGCTCGCCGTCGTGGACGCCTACGTGCAGCCAAAGGTGCGGCGCTACCTGGAAGGGTTCGAGAAGGCGCTCGCCGCGCGCGGCGCTCCGGCCATGCCGCACGTCACGAAGTCGAACGGCGGCATCATGCCGGTTGCCGCCGCGCGCAGCCAGACCGCGGCCACGCTCCTCTCCGGACCCGCCTCGGGCGTCATCGGCGCCGCGTACGTCGCCAGCCGCGCCGGCTTGCCCAACATCATCACGCTCGACGTCGGCGGCACCAGCGCGGACATGGCCGTGGTCGAGAACGCTCGGCCGCGTGTGAGCACGAGCGAGCACATCGGCGGCGTTCCGGTGATGATGCCGGTCGTCGGCGTGAGCGCGATCGGCGCGGGCGGCGGCTCAGTCGCGTGGGTCGACGACGTGGGCCTGCCGAAGGTCGGGCCGCAGTCGACCGGTGCTGCGCCGGGGCCGGCCTGCTACGGCCGCGGCGGCAAGGACGCCACGCTCACCGACGCGTTCCTGGTGTCGGGCTTCCTCGATCCCGAGCGCTTCCTCGGCGGCCGGATGCCGCTGGACCGCTCGCTCGCCGAGGCGGCGATCGCGCGCTTCGCCGGCCGGCTCGGGATGACGCCGGACGAGGCGGCCGAGAGCATCGTGCGCGTGGCGGTCTCGAACATGTACGCCGAGTTCACCAAGATCCTCTCGCGCGCCGCCGTCGACCCGCGGGATTTCGCGCTGGTCGCATTCGGCGGTGCCGGGCCCGTGGTCGGAGCGCTGGTCGCCCGCGAGGTCGGGATTCCCACGGTGTTCGTGCCGCGCTCGCCCGGCACGCTCTGCGCGCTGGGCGCCCTCAGCGCCGACATCGTCAACGACGCGGTCCGGACGGTCCACACGCGGATCGAGCCGGCGCTGCTCGAAGCGGACGCGTTGCGCCGGCAGTACGAGGCCTTGCGCGCCGAGCTCGGCGAATGGCTCGAGCGTTTCGGCGCCGGGTCGGGGCCCGCCGCGTTCCGGCACGCGGCCGACATGCGCTACGTCGGCCAGTCGTACGAGATCGACGTGCCGGTCGAGCTCGACTGGCTGGCGCCGGGCGGCGGCGCCTCCGTGCTCGCCGCGTTTCACCGCGCCCACGAGCGCGCGTTCGGCCATGCCGATCGCGAGGCGCCGGCCGAGATCGTCAATCTGCGCGTGCAGCTTCGCGCCGAGCGCCCCCGCGTACCGCTCGTGGAGCTGCCGGCGGGATCGGCGGCGCCCGCACCACGCACGACGCGGCGGATCTGGCTCGATGGCCGGCCGACCGAGGCTCGTGTGTTCGATCGTGCCGCGCTCGGACGCGGCGCGCGCCTGCGCGGGCCCGCGATCGTCGAGCAGCCCGACACGACGGTGCTCGTGCCGGACGGCCACGTCGGCGAAGTCGATCGGTTCGGGAATCTTCTGCTCCGGAGGGAGAGCTGATGCGTCTCGACGCGCTCACGGTGGAGATTCTCCGAAATCACCTGCAGGGCGCCGTCGAGGAGATGGCCTACGTCGTCGAGCGCACGGCGTACACGACGTTCGTGAAGGAGACGGCCGACTTCACCTGCGGCCTGCTCAATCCGTCCGGCGAGTTCTTCGCCTACCCGATCGAGCTCGGCGTGGCGAGCTTCGGCGGTATCAGCTACGCGGAGACGCTCGAGGCCGTCGGCCCGCTCGAGCCGGGCGACGTCGTGATCACCAACGATCCGTACGGGTCGGCTGCGGCGGCCACGCATCTGCCCGACATCCATCTGGTCAAGCCGATCTTCTGGGAGGATCGGCTGGTCGCGTACGGCGCGGGCTTCCTGCACAGCTCGGACGTCGGCGGCATGGTGCCCGCGTCGATCACGCCGCGCGCGTCGGAGATCTTCCAGGAAGGCTTGCGGCTGCCGCCCAAGAAGCTCTTCAAGCGCGGCGAGGTCAATCGCGACCTGCTCGACGTCATCCTCGCGAACTGTCGGATCCCCGAGCAGAACTGGGGCGACCTGCAGGCGCTGGTCGCCGGGCTCACCACCGGCGAGCGCCGCATGCACGAGCTGATCCGCCGCTTCGGGCCC
>DATEMW010000167.1:0-12390 GCA_035275385.1 Candidatus Methylomirabilota bacterium
GTCGATCAGCGGCAGATAGGACGTCGCCTTGCCGTAGGACACCGGTGAGCTTCGGAGCACGACCCAGTCGCGGACGCGATGCGACTCGATGAATTCGTAGAACAGCCGCGACTTCCCGACGCCGGGCTCGCCGACCACCGCCACCAGCTGTCCGTGGCCGCGCCGAGCCTGCTCGGCGGCCGCGTAGAGCTCCGCCATCTCGCTGTCGCGGCCCACGAAGCGGCTGAGGCCACGCGACGCCGCGGCTTGCAGGCGGGTACGCGCGGCCGCCACGCCGATCAATTCGTGGGCTTCGACCCGCTGCGCGAGCCCCTTCACCGGGATCGAGCCGAGTGGCCTGACGTGCACCCAGCCCTCGGCCAGTCGCAAGGTCTCGCCGGTGATGCGAACCGTGCCGGGCGCGGCGAGCTGCTCCATGCGCGCGGCCAGATGCGTCGTCTGGCCGACGGCGGTGTAGTTGATGCGCAGGTCGTCGTCGACCGAGCCCACCACGACCTCGCCCGAGTTCATGCCGACACGGATGTGGACCTCGAGCCCCTGGGTGCGCCGGAGCTCCGCGGTGTGACGACGAATCTCGTCCAGCATGCGGAGCGCGGCGTAGCACGCGCGGACGGCGTGATCCTCGTGGGCGAGCGGTGCGCCGAACAGGGCCATGATCCCGTCGCCCAGGACCTGGTTCACGGTGCCCTCGTAGTAGTGGACGGCGGCCATCATCCGCCTGAGCACCGGATCGAGGACGGCGCGCGCCTCCTCGGGATCGCGATCGGCCAGGAGCTCCATCGAGCCCTTCAGGTCGGCGAACAGCACGGTCACCTGCTTACGCTCACCCACGAGCGTGGAGCGATCGTGCAGGATGCGCTGGGCCAGGTGGGCCGGCATGTAGCTGTGCGGCGCCGGCGATACGGCCGCGGCGGTCGAGATCGCCGCGACCGGCGCCGCGCCGCGCGCCAGCGCCTGTCCGCACTCCTTGCAGAACTTGCTGCCGGGCGCGTTGTCGACTCCGCACGCCGGGCACCTCAGGATCAGGGGCGCGCCGCACTCGCTGCAGAACTTCGCGTCAGGCGAGGCCGAGCGCTGACACTGGGGGCACGTCATGGCGGTGTCGACTATACAGCCCCGGACCACCGTCGGCAGGCTTCGGGCGCCCAGCGGCGTTTCGTGAGACTTCACGGTTTCGGGGACTCTTCGCTATGCTCGTGGGGGATGGCACGCCGGCCGGTGCGGCTGCTTGCAGTCCTCCTCGTCGTCCTCACGGTTCTCTGGGGATGTGCGAGCCGAGCCCCGGCGCCCCCGCGCGATCGGGTCGTGCTGAAGACCACCAGCTTCACCCGCTACTACGCGATCCAGGGCCTGACGACGCGGGCCATCTTCGCGGACATCGAGAAGAACGGGCTGATCGACTCCAAAGCTCACCGCGCGGTCGGCCTCACGTCAGCCGACTGGAACATGGACTGGAAGGGGCTCGAGAGGCAGCGCGGCATCTGCGACCCGAGAATGATGACGATCACGCTCGACCTGGTCGTCACCCTGCCTCAGCACAAGCGGTCGAACGATCTTCCGCCCGACCTCGCCGCGAACTGGCGGCGGTTCGCGGCCGGAGTCGCCACGCACGAGCAGCGCCACGTCGACATCTATCTGAGCGGCGCCAGGCGCGTGAAGTCCCGTATGGAGACGATCATGGCGCGAACGGCGTCCTGCGCCGAGATCGAGAAGGCGATCCGCGGTCTGTGGACCGGCCAGCAAGCCGAGATCGAAAAGGCGCAGGACCAGTTCCACGCCGATGAGGAAGCGAAGAGTCAGGACGATCGCAAGCCGCTCCAGGCCCAGATCGATCTCAACCAGACCCGTCTCGCCTCGCTCAGCGCGGAGCTCAAAACCGTCGACCAGACCCTCGACACGCTCAGGCGCAAGAGCGAAGCGACGCAGTCGGAGCTGAAGACGATCCAGACGGAGATGACCAAGGCGGGCACCTCGCCGCCGAGCTGCGCGCAGTCCGGCCTGACGCGCCGGATCCAGGGACTCTGCCAGCAGCACGTCGCGCTCGTCGCGACCTACAACGGCCTCGTCGAGCAGCACAACAGCGCGGTGACGCGGCGGAACGGCGTCGTCGACGAGCACAACCGGGTGGTCACGACCACGAACACGCTCGTCGAAGCGCTGAACTGGACGCGCTGAGCGGCGGGCGCGTCACTCCTTCGCGGTCAGCACGGCGTCGAGCACCTGGCGGACCTTGCGGGCGAGCGCGTCGGGTGTGAACGGCTTCTGGAGGAACGTGGTGCCCGGATCGAGCACGCCGTGCTGCACGACCGCGGTATCCGTGTAGCCCGACATGTAGATGACCGGCATCGCGGGTCGAAGCTCGGCGAGTCGAGCCGCCAGCTCACGGCCGCCGATCCCGGGCATGACGACGTCGGTGAGGAGCAGGTCGATCCCGCCGAATCGCAGCTCGCAGATCTCGAGGGCGTGACGGCCGTCCCGCGCTTCGATCACCGTGTAGCCCTGCGCCTGGAGGACGTCGCGGGCCAGGCTGCGCACGGCGAGCTCGTCCTCCACCAGCAGCACCGTCTCGTGACCGCGGGCCGGCTCGGGTAAGCTCGGGCGCGCGGCCGACGGCGCGATCGTGCCCTCGGCGCGCGGCAGGTAGATCTTGAGCGTGGTGCCGCGTCCCGGCTCGCTGTAGACCCAGATGTGACCGCCGCTCTGCTTGACGATCCCGTAGACGGTCGCGAGCCCCAGGCCCGTGCCGCATCCCGGGTCCTTGGTCGTGAAGAACGGCTCGAAGATCCGCGCCTGCGTGTCCGGCGTCATGCCGATCCCGGTGTCGCTGACGGCCAGCATCACGTACGAGCCCGGCTCGACGTCGACGTGGTGCCGTACGTACGCACGGTCGAGCTCGGCGTTGGCGGTCTCGAGCGTGACTCGGCCTCCCGCCTCCATCGCGTCGCGGGCGTTCGCGATGAGGTTCACGACGATCTGCTCGATCTGGCTCGGATCGGCCTTGACCAGGCCGAGCTCGGGGGCGAACGCGGTCACCAGCGCGATGTCCTCGCCGATCACCCGTCTGAGCATCTCGGCCATGTTCGCGACGACCGCGTTCAGATCCAAGAGGGTCGGCTGGAGCACCTGCTTGCGGCTGAACGCCAGCAGCTGGCGCGTGAGCTCGGCCGCCCGATCGGCCGTCTGCTCCATCAGCTCGATGTCGCTGCGCACGGGGTCCTCGTCGCCGAGGCGACGGAGCAGCAGCTGGCTGCGCCCGATCATCACGGTCAGCAGATTGTTGAAGTCGTGCGCGATGCCGCCGGCCAGGCGCCCGACGGCTTCCATCTTACGGGCCTGCGTGAGCTGCTCCTGCGTCGCCGAGAGCTCGTCGTACGCGCGCTGGGTCTCTTGATAGAGCCGGCTGTTCTCGAGCGCGATCGCGGCCTGCGCGGCGAACGCCATCGCGAGCGAGAGATCTTCCAGCGAAAACCCCTGCGCGCGGCGCGTGCGACAGCTCAGCACGCCGAGCACCTGGGGCCCGAGCATCAGCGGCACCGCGAGAAAGGCCTTGTAGCCGCCGCGCCGGAAGGCCTCGCGATGCGCCAGGGTCATCCGCGCGTCTTGCGAGGCGTCCGAGATCATCAGCGGCTCACCGGTCGCCGCGACGGTGCCCGACAGGCTCTCGCCCATTTTGAGGCGCGCCGTCGGCATGGCTTCGAGCGCGTCGCCGTAGGCGCCGGCGAGCACCAGGTCGTCCTCTTCGCGAATCCGGATGCCGACGGAGTCCGAATCGAGCAGGTGGGCGCAGGCCTCGGCGATCTTCGTCATCAGCGACTCGAGGGGCTGGATCTGGGAGAGCTCGCGGCTCGTCTCGAGCAGGCGCTCGAGCCTCTCCCGATGCGACATGGAGAGTCGCGGCGGCTCCGGAGTCGATCGCTTCGCTTCGCCGACGGTCAACACTTTCACCTCACGAATCGCACTGATACGCCCTCGGAGGTTGCAAGTCGCCGGCCACGGGCGAGCGTCCCGGAAACACCTCGAATCACTAGCGCCGAGTTTCCGGAAGGTGCCGCATCGTGACTACTTCCCGACCAACGCGTGACGCGAGTCGCACCGACCGCAGCGGGCCGGCGGCCTCGGGTAGTCTCGGCGCTCGCCTCTTGCGGCTGGCGGAGGACGAGTGGCGGCGGCGCGGCTGCGTCGCCGCCGTGCTCTACACGATCAGCTTTCAGGCGCCCGGCTTCTACGAGAAGAAGGGCTACCGCCGTCGCGGGCCTGCCGCCGGGAACCAGCCGCATCTTCATGACGAAGCCGCTCGCGTAGCGGTCTACTTGTCGGCCAGCGCGCGCCGGAGCTCCGTCGTGACGCGCGTGGCTTCGGCCAGGATGAACGCGATCTCGCTGTTGGTCGTCAAGAAGCGGGCGCCCTTCTTGATGTACTCGATCTGCCGCGGGATGTTGCGATCGCCGCCCATCCCCGGGATCTTGCCGTTCGCGGCCACGATAGAGATGACACGGTCGATGACCTTCGCGGCTTCCGGATCGCCGAACTCGCCGGGCTTGCCCATCGCCGTCAAGAGGTCGTTGGCGCCGATGTGGATCACGTCGACGCCGTCGACCTTCGCGATCTCCTCGATGTTCCGGACACCTTCCGGCGTCTCGATCATGCACACCACCAGCGTGGCGGCGTTGAGCGCGGGAACGGTCTGCCTCACGGGAACGGGCGCGAAGTCGAACATCGGATAGCCGCCGGCCACGGAGCGCTTTCCGATCGGCGGAAACTTGGCGCGCGCGACGGCCCGGCGCGCCTCGGCGGCGGTGTTGACGTCGGGATACACGATGCCCATCACGCCGTTGTCCAGCAGCACCTGCACGTCCTGGTCGTCGACGCTCCGCACGCGCACCAGCGGCGTGATGCCGCAGCCGAGCGCCGCCTGCGCGATGTGCGCGATCGTCTCCACGGTGAAGATCGCGTGCTGGCCGTCGATGAAGATGAAGTCGTGGCCGGTCGTCTTCGCGATCCGCGCGATGTCGCCCGAGCGCGCGAGCCGCACGTTCATCCCGAGCGCCACCTTACCGGCCTGCATCATTGCTTTCAGCGGATTCGAAACGGTCGCGTCTGCCATGGAGTCCTCCATTTTTTCGGAGCCGAGTGCGGCCGGCCGTCCGCGAAGTGTACCAGCACGCGCCCCCGCGGTATGATCCCGCAGGGAGGAAGGTCATGAGCACAGCGCTGAACGGCATCCGCATCCTGGATCTCACCCAGTTCGAGGCCGGCACGTCCTGCACGCAGATGCTGGCGTGGCTCGGCGCCGAGGTGATCAAGGTCGAAGAGCCGGGCAAGGGGGAACCCGGGCGGTACGGTCGCGCCGAGAAGCCCGGTGTCGACTCGAGCTACTTCCTCCTGCTCAACGCCAACAAGAAGAGCGTCACGCTCAACCTCAAGCATCCGCAGGGCAAGGCCATGTTCCTCGACATGGTCAAGAAGGCCGACGTCGTGGCCGAGAATCAGGCGCCCGGCGGGATGGAGAAGATGGGGCTCGGCTACGACACCCTCGCCGCCATCAACCCGCGTCTGGTCTATCTGTCGGTGAAAGGCTTCGGCAACTACGGACCGTACAGCGAGTACAAGAGCTTCGACATGATCGCGCAGGCGACCGGCGGCGCGATGGCGCTGACGGGCTTCCCGGGCTCGCCGCCCCTCAAGCCCGGACCGACGATCGGCGACTCGGGCACCGGCATGCACGCGGCCCTCGGCGTGATGGCGGCGCTCTGGCAGCGGCAGGCGACCGGGCAGGGCCAGCGCGTCGAGTGCTCCATGCAAGACGCGGTCGTCAACCTCTCGCGCGTCGCGATGCGGCTCGCGTACGCCGGCGGCGACTTCGAGCCCCGGCGCGGCAACGAGATTGCGAACACGTCGCCCTCCGGCATCTATCGCTGCAAGCCCGGCGGCCGCGACGACTACGCCTACATCTATTGCCAGCCCGTACGCCCGCACATGTGGGAGGCGCTGCTCAAGACGATCGGGCGCTCGGATCTGATCGGCCACCCGGAGTGGTCTGATCCCAAGTGGCGGGCCGCGCACAAGGATCAGGTCAACGCGCTGGTCGAGGCGTGGACGATGACGCGCACGAAGCACGAAGTCATGGCCGATCTCGGCAAGGCCGGCGTGCCGACCGGCGCGGTGCTCGTGCCGCAGGAGATCCTGAGCGATCCGCACCTGATCGCGCGCGGCATGGTCACGACGATCGACCATCCGGGCTGGGGCTCGTTCACCATGCCGGCCAACCCGGTGCAGCTCTCGAAGTCGCCGACCCAGGTGCAGCCCGCGCCGCTATTGGGACAGCACAACGGCGACGTCTACAAGGAGTGGTTGTCGCTCGGCCCCGCCGATCTCGATCGCCTCAAGACCGAAAAGGTCATCTGATCCGACGCCCGCCCGCGCGCCGGCGTCTCCGGCGCGCGGGCGGGCTACCACGGTCTCTCCGCGCGTTCGTCGTCGCGCACCGGCGCATCGTCCTCCGATTTCAGCTCGCTCACGGCCGGCAGCTCCATGATGGAGCCGGGGCCGTTGCCGGCGAGCTGGATCACCAGGCGGCGCGCGTGGAACGAATGCAGCGTCGCGCGATGGCCGACGCTGAACACGGCGGTGTCGGGGAGACGCTCGCGCAGCAGCCGGTGGAGGCGCGCCTCCGACGCTTCGTCGACCGCCGACGTCGCCTCGTCGAGGAAGAGCCACGCGGGCTTCTGGATCAGCGCGCGAGCGAAGGCGATGCGCTGCTGCTCGCCGGGCGAGAGTCGCAGAGCCCAGTGCGCCGACTCGTCGAGCCGCGCGGCGAGCTCGTTGAGCCCCACGACCTCGAGCGCCTCGCGCAGCGCCGCGTCGTCCACGCCGCTGCCGGCCATCGGATACGCGACCACGTCACGGAGCACGCCGATCGGGAGATACGGGCGCTGAGGCAGGAACAGGATCCGCGCATCGCGCGCCGCACGAATCTCGCCGCGCCCGAACGGCCAGATGCCGGCGATGGCGCGCACGAGGGTGCTCTTGCCCGAGCCCGAGGCGCCCGTCAACAAGACGCTGTCGCCGCGCCGTACGGTGAGGTTGACGTTGGCCAGGAGGATCTGGCCGTCGGGGCGATAGAGATCGAGCCCCGCGATGCTGAGCTGGCCGGGCTGTCCATCGACGCGGCGGAAGCCGCTCACCTCTTGCTTGAGCACCCGGTTGAGCGTGCGGTCGAAGCCGGCGAGCCGTTCGACCACCGCGCACCACGCCGCGATCTCCTTGTACGACTGCACGAAGAAGCTCAGCGCGTCCTGGACTTGTTGAAACGCCTGGCTCGTCTGCATGAGCCCGCCGAGCCCGAGCTCACCGCGGAAGTAGCGCGGCGCCGCGACGATCGACGGCACGATCCAGGCGCCGAGCCCGTAGCCCGAGGTGAAGTACGTCATGCGCTTCTGCCGCAGCATGATGCCCCACCAGTTGCTCACCACGTCCTCGAACCGCGCGCGGAAGCCGCGCAGCTCGTCGGCTTCACCGCGATAGAGGGCCACACCCTCCGTGTTCTCGCGGAAGCGCACGAGGCTGAATCGGAAGTCGGCCTCGTAGCGCTGGCGGTCGAAGTTCAGACGGACCAGCGGACGGCCGAGCCAGTCGGTCACCCACGTGCCGAGAATCGCGTACAGCACGGCGACCCACACCATGTAGCCCGGCAGGCGCACGTCGAAGTCCCACACCGTGACGGTCAAGGAGCCGGACAGCCCCCAGAGGATCGCGACGAAGGTCACCAGGGTGACGGTCGCCCGGAGCCCGCCGGTGAAAAGGCCGAGCGTGTGAGTCGCGAGCAGCTGCACGTCTTCGGCGATGCGCTGGTCGGGATTGTCGGTCTCGCTCGCCTGCAGCTGCATACGATAGTAGGCGTTATCGGTCAGCCACGCTCGCAGGTAGCGATCGGTCAACCAGCGCCGCCACCGGATCTCGAGCATCTGGTTGAGGTAGACCTGATAGACGGCGAGGAAGATGAAGATCGTGATCAGATAGGTCACCCGGAAGAGCTGGCCGCGGAACGCGGCCATGTTCTTGTCCTGCAGCGCGCTGTAGAACGCGTTGTTCCATTGATTCAGGAGTACGGTGAGATAGACCATGGCGAGCGTCAGGAGCACGACGCCCAGCAGGAGCGCCCGTGCGGCCCATCGGTCATCCGACGACCAGTACGGGCGGATCATGGCCCACGCGTGCGGCAGCGTTCGCCACAGGCTCGGCCTGGTCGCGACCTCCGACTGGTTCTTATCCACGGGCAGCCATGGGACACTCTCTCGGTGATGTCACCGATATGCGTTGATGGTGAGCATTGCGACAGCGCCGCGCCAGAAGGACGCTACTACGGATCTGCGGCAACAGCGAGCCGTCGAAGGCACTCGCTTGAAACACGCTGCAATAATAATAATCTTTCATAGTAAGGGTCTACGAGTTCATTATGCGGGACCTGGATGCGGGCCCCGCTCGGGCCGGGTGACGGAGGACTGACGATGCGGCAGCTGGTCAGCTCAGGTATTGCCCTGATAGGCCTTACGCTTGCGGTCGTCGGGTGCGCGAGCCACTCGCTGATGCCCGCCTCGCAGTCGGCCGCGATCAGGAGCCGTGAGCGCGCTCTGGCGTCGCACTCCGACTCGATTCAGGCCTCGGTCAGAGAGTCCGGGAGGGTCGGAGCGCTGGCGTTCCTCGACGCCGCGGATGGCCGGCTGGTGGTTTTGCCGGGCGACAGCGCGGGCGACGCCTGGGGGCGGTACGCGGCATCGCCGGATAGCCAGAACGTCGTGCTGCCGCCGGTGCTCACGTTCGTGTACCGAAAGGACATCCCCAAAGCGCCCGAGACCGTAACCCAGAGCGAGCTGCAACAGCAGCAGACCTCGGCGGCGGCCCTCACGACCGAGCTCAAGCGCATCGAGGAGCGACTGGCGCTCGTGCAAAAGGAGCTCTCCGGGACCAAGCAGGATACGGACAAGGCGGTCGCCGACATGCGCGCGCTCGCCGACGACCTGGCGTCGGTTCGCAAGTTCATGCTGCAGACGGCTCAGCTCGGATGGCTCAATCACGAGCTGGTCGTCGAGAGCTCCAACAGCGTGCGCAAGATGGCCGCGACCAGCCAGGAGCTGAGCGCGAGCTCGGCGAGGCTCGAAGAGACCATCCGGCAGCTCTCCGAGACGCTGAACGGGCAGCTCAAGGAGCTTGCCGCGCGGCTCGAGTCGATCCAGGGTAAGATCCAGAACATCAAGTGAAGCGCGCCATGTCTCCCGCCATTGCCCGCCGCTCGCTCCCGACCGTCATGGCCGGTATTCTGTTCGCGCTGAGCGCGGTCGCCGACGCTCCCGCCGGCGAGCTGGAACAGCTCCGTGACAGCTACGAGGGCGCGCTCAAGACCTACGAGAAGCGTATCAGCGATATCGAGGCGAAGGAGCGGGGCATCGCGGACCCGATGCAGCGCGCGGACAAGATCACGCGGGACAAGATCACGTCGGTCCGTACGACGCTGAGGAGCTCCGGCAAGGGCAAGAGCCTGGCCGAGGCTGCAGAGAAGGCGTCGCGCGATCCCAAGGCGCTCCCCGATCTCACTCGGGATCAGGGTGAGTACCTCGACGTCGTGAGGGGCGACTGGGGACCCGACGGTCCGGAGCGCAAGAAACATCGGGACGCGACGGCCGCCGTGCAGAAGAACCTCGAGCGCGCGAATGCCAATCTCTCGAAGGCGGCCAAGGCGCCGGCGGCCGTGAGCACGCCGGAGGCGCTCGACAAGGCCACGCAGGTCGAGGCGACTCTGGTCGAGGCCGGCGAGCGGGTCAAGGCGCGGTGGCAGCTCGAGCAGGCCGCGCGCGAGCGTGAGACCAAGCAGCGAGAGCGCGACGCGGCGGAGCGATCGCGGGGCGGGAAGTGATCCGAGTGGCTACAGCGCGAGCTGACCGCTGACGACCCGCGCGTAGTACCCCTGCTCGGCGAGCAGATCGTCGGGCTGGCCCATCTCGGTGAGCCGTCCGTTCTCCACGACCAGGATCTTGTCGACCCGCCGGATGGTGGTCAGCCGATGGGCGACCATCAAGGTCGTGCGGCCCTTCATCAGCGCGAACAGGCTGGCGACCACCTGAGCCTCGCTCTCCACGTCGAGCGCGCTCGTCGGCTCGTCCATCAGCAAGATCGGCGCGTTTTTCAGGAACGCGCGCGCCAGGTTGATCCGCTGCTTCTCGCCAACGCTCAGGTGCGCGCCGCCGTCGCCGACCACGGTCTGGTAGTGCTCGGGGAGGCGTTCGATGAACGCGCTCGCGTTGGCCGCGTGCGCCGCCGCCTCGATCTCTTCCATGCTCGCGTCGGGCTTGCCGTACGCGACGTTCTCCGCGATGGTCGCGGGCAGGATGATCGGCTGCTGCAGGACGAGGCCGATCTGGGCGCGGAGGTCTTCGAGCCGAAGCTCGCGCAGGTCGACGCCCTCGAGCAGCACGGCCCCGTTCGTCGGATCGAAGAAGCGCGGCAGCAGGTTCAACAACGTGGTCTTGCCGGCGCCGCTCGGCCCGATGATCGCGGCCGACGTCCCGGCCAAGAGCTTGAAGCTCACGTGATGGAGCGCCGGCCGCGCCGGGTCGTAGGCGAACGAGACGTCGTCGTAGGCGACGTTGCCGTAGATCTGTAGCGGCCGGCCCCGCGGCGGCGCCACACGCGTCTCGGCCGCGGCGAACATGTCGTCGGCGGAGCTCGGCAGCCCTGCCGGCCCATCGACGTCGACCCCACGGAGGACCGGCCGCGCCTCGGCGCGATTCTTGACGTCCTCAGGCGTGTCGAGAATCTCGAACACGCGCCGCGTGCTGGCGCTGGCGCTCGAGAGCGTCGCTCCGACCTTCGAGAGCTGATGGAGCGGCTCGAACAGCTGGGCGACGTACGCGAGGAAGACCAGCAGCTCTCCCAGAGTCAGGTTGCCGGCCAGCACTTGCTGCGCGCCGACCCACGTGACGCCGAGCGTGCACGCGCCCAGGATCACGGAGATCGAGCCCCAGTAGAAGACCTCGAGCCCCTGCTGTGCCATCTTCTGCCGCCGCGCCGCCTCGGTCTGCGCGGTGAAACGCCGGTGCTCGTGGTCCTCGCGCGCGTGGCTCTGGATCAGCGGCAGGGCGGTGATGCCCTGGTGGATCAGCGAATACACCCGGCTCTCCGCCTGCTGCGCGGCCATACCGCGCGATCGCATCGTGCCGCCGAACAGCTTGATCGACACGAGCAGCACCGGCACCGCGACGAGCGCGACCCCGGTGAGATACAGGTTCAGCCGGGCCATCATCACCGTCATGAACAGCAGGGTTCCGGTGGCGCTGATGACGGTCAGCAAGCCCTCCTGGAAAAGCACCTGGAAGGCGGTGGTGTCGGTTCCCGCACGGAAGATGATGTCGCCGGCCACCGTGCCGTGGTGGTAGCGCAGGGACAGGCGCTGGATCCAGCCGAACACGTCGTCGCGGACTCGCCGCAAGCCGCGGAGGCCGATGCCGATCGTGAGGTAGACGTGGCCCGCGCAGACCGCGGAGTGAACGAAGTACAGCACCAGCGACGCCGCGATGATCGCCGTGATCTGCCCCGGCTGCGCCCACGTCATGATCTCGTCCGGCAGCCAGGCGGGGTAGGGCTTGCTGCCTAAAACGCTATCAACGAGGAGCGCGAGTGGCCACGGCTTGAGCAGGTTGATACCGATACTGGCGAGCAGCAGGCCGATCGCGAGACCGATACGCCCGACGTCGGGCTTGAAGTAGCCAAAGGCACGGGCGAGTAGACGTAAACGTGCGATCGAAGGAAAAGTCGGTCCGGTCGCCCACGCTACGGGTCTCATAGATCGTCTCTGCCGCGGTTCACGGTACCACGCAAATCACGTGCCGTACCGCCATCTCCCTCGGGCCGCGGAAAAAGCGGCGCCGTTTTCTAACGGGCCGATCCAGGGTGTCAATAGGCCGACGGCACCCGAGTAATCCGTACATGGACGACCCGCTGCAGTCAGTACCATGAACGGCCGCCGGGCGCCAGGGTTCCTCTAGCGACGCACGCCCTGGGGGCGACATGCCCCGGCGTATATGACGGCGGTACCCCCGTGTCTATGCGTGCCCTCCGTCCCCGGGCATCAGGGCTTTGCCCTCGGTCTGGCGCGGGGGACAGGCGCGTGTCATCATCGCCGCCATTCAGGAGGAGGGAGACATGGCGGACCGGATTCGGGTTGGGATCGTCGGCGCCACCGTGACGCCGGGCGGAAGCGGGTGGGGCGCCAACGCGCACGTGCCGGCGCTACAAGCGCTTTCCGAGTACGAGCTGCGAGCCGTCTGCACGGCGCACGAGGCGACCGCGAAGGCCTCGGCGCAGAAGTTCGGCGCGGCGCTCGCGTTTCACAGCATG
>DATEMW010000168.1:0-27690 GCA_035275385.1 Candidatus Methylomirabilota bacterium
CGCGTCGCGTGGAGCCGCGATCTCGGGGGCTTGCCCGTGGACCGGCGGGTGACGAAGGTCCTCGAGGCCCAGCGCGGTACCTTCGAGACGCTCGGCTGCCGGGTCGAGGACGGGGAGCCCGATCTCACCGACGCCGGCAACATCTTCCAGGTCCAGCGCGCGCTGAACTTCGCGACCCGCTACGGGCCGCTGCTCGTCAAGCACCGGGACCTGATGAAGGACACCGTCATCTGGAACGTCGAGGAGGGGCTCGCGCTGACGGCCCGTCAGATCGGCGAGGCCGATGTGCAGCGCGCGCGGCTCTATCACCGGGTGCGCGAGTTCATGGAGCGGCACGAGTTCTTGCTGATCCCGACCGTGCAGGTACCGCCGTTCGACGTCATGCAGCCGTACGTGACCGAGATCAACGGCACGAAGCTGCCGACGTACATCGATTGGATGCGCAGCTGCTCGGACATCACCGTGACGGCATTGCCGGCCATCTCGGTGCCGGCAGGGTTTACGGACGAGGGGCTGCCGGTGGGGCTACAGATCGTCGGACGGCATCAGGACGAGTGGGGCGTGCTCCAGCTCGCTCACGCCTTCGAGCGGGCGACCGGGTTCCACCGCCGCCGGCCGCCGGTCGCGGACTAGATCGAGCCGGACCCGGCCGGTGATCCGGCCGGGCCCGGGTTCATCCGGCTACCGTCGCGTCGCCTCGCGCATCTGGGCGGTGCCGTTGTGCAGCGTCTCGCGGATGCGCTGTCCGGTGTCGGTCGCGGCCGACTGCATCCGGTCGGCGGCCTGCACCATCAGGCGCGCGCTGGTGCTGATCAGATTCAGCGCGCGCTCGGTCGAATCGAGCGTCTCGGCGAGCCCGCGCTGGTAGAAGCGCATCGGATCGAACGCGTCGGACCACAGTGGCTGCCACCGGAGCGCGGCCGACTGCGTGTCGTGGAGCGCGTCCAGCGCGGCGATCTGCAGCTCGGCCGCGAGGCGCGTGTTCTCTTTGGCGGCCATGACCGAGAGCTCCGTGAGGGAGCCGATCAGCCGCTGGGTGACGCCGAGCGAGACGGCGGCCGCCTCGCTACCCGCCGCGGCGGTTTGTTCGAACGTGCGAGCAGTCCGTTCCTGGGTCCGTTCTTGGGTCGCGGTGTCCACGAGTTTTCTCCTCCTTTTCATCCGGTGTCGCCGTCGATGTCATCCAATGCCGCCGTCGATGAGCTCACCGTCGATGTCGATGAAGACGATCGACTCGGCGTCGGGCGCTCGCTGCACCCAGATCGCCGACGCCACGGCGCCCGTCTGGAGATTCAGGCCCTGCCAGACGCCGCCGGTCGGCGGGCGATCGCGCCGACTGCGCGTCACCGCCAGCTTGTATTCGGCAAACCCCGCGTGCGCGAGCGCCTCGACGACGTCTCGAGGCTGCGCCGCCCACGCGTGAGCGTTCTCCGACCATTGCATTTTTCCGCTCTGGCGCAGCTCGTTCAGCCGTTGGAGCTCTTCCACGCCGTCCCTCATCGAGCACCTCCTGGCTGTAGGATCGATCTACCTCTGTGGTAGCGCGGGCGCGGTTGCGGCGTGATGACGAAAGCATCAACCCGTCGTGAACCTCACCGAGAGCGACACTCACGCAAGGCGCTTGCCACGTCGCGGGCAGCGGATCGTGCGGCACGCGCGCCGCGGCAAGTGTCCGCAAACGCGCGACTCTCGTTCCGATGCTCGCGTCGTGCGCTTCGCCGCCACGCTCGCGCGGCGCCGAAGGAACGGTCACACGGCCGCGACGGGTGCTCGAACAGGTCGCAGCGAGATCAGGCGCTTAGCGCGTGTGGCCCTCACGCTGCGGCAGTGAGCGGTTTCGCCACACCGCGGATGGCTTTCCTTGACATCGCCGCATCACCTCAATAGGCTGAGCTCGTAATTCATGCGACACGCGAGCATCTCCGCCTTTCGTCTCCCCGGTCGCGGCGTTTTCTGATCGCCTAGCTCACTGCGGCGCGCGTTCGTGATCCGGTAGCGCGCCGTCCAACGCTCGTGCGGCCTCTCGCGCTCGATGTCGGGGCGTCGCAGTCCACGAGAACCGCAGGAGCTTAGACAGGCCGTAAACGATTCGGACCGAACTCTGATCTCACTCGTATTCCGCGAACCGAGAAGGAGAGGCCGTATGACTCGGCGTGAGGACTGCCGCGCCCCGCGCATCGTGGGCGCGTCACGACCGATGCGCGACGTGCTCGAGATCGTTGGCCGCGTGGCCCGGACCCGCAGCACCGTGCTCATCCAGGGAGAGACCGGGACCGGCAAGGAGCTCATCGCGCGCGCGATCCACGCCGCCAGCCCGCGGGCGGTGAAGTCGTTCGTGCCGGTGGATTGCAGCGCGCTCGCCGAGGGCGTGCTCGAGTCCGAGCTCTTCGGCCACGTGAAGGGCGCGTTCACCGGCGCCGTGATCGACAAGCGCGGCCTTTTCGAGACCGCTCACGCCGGGACGTGCTTCCTCGACGAGATCGGCGAGGTCACCCCGTGCGTGCAGGCCAAGCTCTTGCGCGTCCTGCAGGAGCACGAGATCAAGCGGGTGGGCGGCACCGACAGCGTCGGCGTCGACGTCCGGGTGATCGCGGCGACCAACCGCGATCTCGGCGCGCTGATCGACGGCGGCCGATTCCGCGAGGACCTGTTCTACCGCCTGAGCGTCGTCACCCTGCAGATCCCGCCGCTGCGCGACCGCCGCGAGGACATCCCCCCGCTGGCCGAGCACTTCCTGCGCGTCTACGCCTCCGCGAACGGCCGGCGCGTCGCGGAGATCGCGCCGGAGGCGATGGCCCTGCTGGTCGCGTACGACTGGCCCGGCAACATCCGGGAATTGCAGCACGCGATCGAGCGCGCGGTCGCGCTCACGACCGCCTCGGTCGTCCGGCCGGACGACCTGCCGCCCAAGTTCGCCGCAACCGCCCGCGGCGAGGACGCCCCGGGCTCAGCGCTGAGCCTTCGCGGTGTCGTGACCCGCCACGTGAATCACGTGCTGCGGGAGGCGCACTGGAACAAGAAGCTGGCGGCCCAGCTGCTCGGCGTCCACCGGCGCACGCTCTATCGTCTGACCAAGCGCTACGGCATCAGCCTGAGCGAGCGAGACCACCACCACGCCTGACCGCGGCTGAGCGAGCGGCGGCTCACGCGTAGCCGGGCGGGGGAACGAACCCCTGGAACTCGCGCTCGAGCAGCCGCGCGAAGGCCAGGCACCTGAGATCGCCGTACTGCGGCCCGACGATCTGCACGCCGACCGGAAGCCCGCCCGGCGTGAACCCGCACGGCGCGGCGGTCGAGGGCAGGTAGAACGCGCCGGTGTAGCCGGCCCAGAACAGATGATCGGTGACGGGCACGCGCTTGCCGTTGACGACCAGGGTGCGCTCGTGGCGCTCGGCCTTCTGGTCGTGCGGGAAGGCCGCGGTGCCGGCCACCGGGCACAGCAGGAGATCGTACGTCGTGAAGAACTCGGCCCACGCCCGCCGCATGCGGTGGCGCGTCTCGTTGGCCGCGAGCCAGTCCCGGTGCGAGAGCACCGCCGCCCGCATCGCGCGCGCGTAGTAGCTCTGGTCGCTGACCGCGAGCCCTCGCGCGATCGCGCCGTTCTGCTCGAAGTCGGCGTCGCTCTGCCGGTCCGAGGTCGCCGCCCGTAGCAGTCGCGTGTAGACCGCGAACGCCTCGCCGGCGTCGATGTCGGGCCGCGCGCGCTCGTCGACCTTGGCCTTCTGGCGGCCGAGGAAGTCGCCGAGCGCCTGAAGCCGATCCTGGACCTCGCGATCGACGGCGATACCGGGCGCGTCGAGCATCAGCGCGACCTTGAAGTCGCGCAGCCGCTTCTGGCGCGGCGGCGCCAGGCGGAGCTGCCAGCCGGCCGCTTCGATCTCCTCGGGACCGGCCATGACCGAGAGCGCCAGCGCCAGGTCGTCGGCGCTCCGCGCAAGCGGGCCGACCACGTCGATGTCGACGGGCGCCGTCTGCCACGGCAGCGCCTGGCCCGTGCGCGGCACGATGCCCCACGTCGGCTTGTGGCCATAGACGCCGCAGAAGTGCGCCGGGTTGCGAATGGACGAGCCGATGTCGCTGCCGGCTTCGAGCCCGGTCAGCCCCGCCGCCAGCGCGGCGCCCGAGCCGCCCGAGGAGCCGCCGGGCGCGCGGCTCACGTCCCACGGATTGTTCGTGGTGCCGTAGATCGCGTTGTAGCTCTGCCAGTCGGCGAGGAAGAGCGGCACGTTGGTCTTGCCGAACAGTACCGCGCCCGCGCCGACGAGCCGGTCGACCGCAACCGCGTTCCGGGTCGCGACGTTCTTGGCGTAGGCCGGCACGCCCCACGTGGTCGGCAGGCCCTCCACGTCGTACGACTCCTTGATGGTCATCGGCACGCCGTGCAGCGGGCCCCACACCTGGCGCTTGGCGAGCGCCCGATCCGCGGCACGGGCGCGCGTCCGGGCGCGCTCGAAATCGCGCACGACGACGGCGTTCAGCGCGCCGTCGTACTTCTCGACGCGGGCCAGATAGAGATCGAGGAGCTCCAGGCAGCCGATCTTCTTTTTCTTGATGTCGGCGGCGAGCTGCTTCGCGGAGCGGAAGGGAATCTCGAGCATGCCGGCCTCCTGGGCGGTCGGGCGACTCTGAAACGCGATCGAAGTATACTGCGTGTCCTATGTATCGACTGGAGCGGCCATGAGCGAGTCGACCCCGCCCCACCCCGTTCTGGAGCAGTACTACCGGGTCCCGGCCGAGCGGCACTCGTTCGTCGGCGAGCTGTTCGACGGCGCCGCCCGGTACTACAACCACATCGGGCGAATGCTGGATCTCGGCTCAGGGCCGATGTACCGCCGCCAGGCCCTCCAGCGGGCCGGGCTCAAGCGAGGCATGCGGCTCCTCGACGTCGCGACCGGCACCGGGCTGGTCGCGCGCGGAGGCGTCGAGATCCTGGGCGATCCCCGTCGCGTGTTCGGCGTCGACCCGAGCTCCGGCATGCTGCGCGAGGCGCGGATGGCGGTCGCGAGCCCATTGACGCGGGGTAGGGCGGAGAGCCTGCCATTTCAGTCGGATAGCTTCGACATGCTCAGCATGGGCTTCGCCCTGCGCCACGTGGACGATCTCGAGATCACGTTCGACGAGTACCGGCGCGTGCTCAAGCCCGGCGGTCGCATTCTTCTGCTCGAGGTGTCGCGCCCCGACTCACGGATCATGCGCTGGGTGATCCGGACTCACTTCCAGCGTGTGCTGCCGCTCCTGACCCGGCTCAGCACCCGCAGTCAGCCCGCGGAGCTCCTCATGAAGTTCTACTGGGACACGATCGACCGGTGCGTGTCGCCCGCGACCATCCTCGATGTCCTGCGGCGCCACGGCTTCGTCGACGTGAAGCGGCGCTGCTATTGCGGCTTTCTCAGCGAATACGTCGCGGTCAAGTCCGCGAGATCGGTCGAGTCGGTCGCCTGAGGCTCGGCGCTCAGCGGATCGCGAGATCCGCGGGGTCGACGCCGCGCAATCCGTAGCGCCCGAGAAAGCGCAGGAGGCCTCGGCTATAGCGCGAGGTCGTCGCGGCGCCGCTGGCCAGGAGCCCGACGTGACGCGCGATGTGCTGCTGCATCGCCCGCTTGAAGAGCCCCGGGCTCTCCGGCATCCACGAGCGCCCGGCCTGGATGAGCGCCGCCAGCCGCCCGTCGTAGAGATAGGCCACGAGCTCGAGCCACGCCGTCAGCATCTCGTCCTGGGTCGCGGCATACGCGGTCAGCACGGTGTCGAGCTCGGCTGGCGCCGGCGTCTCGTGCCGGCGCAGCCAGGGGGCGAGCGCGTCCGCGAGCTGCTCCGCGGACCTGAGCGCCAGGAAGACACCCGGGGACAGCATCGGATCCACGAAGCCGAACGCGTCGCCGATCATGACCCAGCCGCGTCCGTGGCCGCGCTCGGAGATCTGCTGGTAGTTCGCGTAGGTCGCGACCTCGCTGACGCGGCGCCCGCGGCCGAGAATCGACTTGAGCCCGGGGTCGGCTGCGATCGCGCGCTCGAGCCGCTCTTCGGGCGTTCGTCCGAGCTTCGCCGCGTCCTCCTGGCCGAGCACGATCCCGATCGAGAGGCGCTCCTGCAGGGGAATGCACCAACTCCAGCCCGCCTCGCTGCGGCCGATACGCACCTGGCCGGGCGCCTCGTCCCAGTCGAAGCCCTCGAAGTGGGCGAAGTGCGCGACGTCCTTGCGGGGGCCGAGGCGCGCCGGGATGCCGAGCACGCGTGCGGCCAGACGGGCTCGTCCGGTGGCGTCGACGATCAGGTCGGGCTCCTGGTCCGATGATGTCGCCTCCAAGGTCTCGCGGGCGAGCCGTAGCTCCGGGCCGCCATTCGAGGCGCCCGGCTCGAGCTGGGCTCGTGAGGCGACGTAGTCGACGCCGGAGGCGATCGCCTTGGTCAAGAGCGCGTCGTCGAAGCGCGGGCGGGGGACGTTGTACGCGTACGGAAACACCGCAGGCGCGAAGCGATTGAACGTTACGCTGACTTTGTCGGCCCCCGACCAGATGAACGAGACGCCCGGCTTGATCCGGCTGAAGCCGGCGGTTTCCTTTTCGAGGTCGAGCCGCTGGAGGATGGGCACCACGGCCGGCACGAGCGATTCGCCGACGAGCAAGGTCGGGCGGCGGCCGTCATCGAAGAGCGTGACGTGGGCGCCCTCGCGCGCCAGCATGGTCGCCAGAGCCGAGCCCGAAGGCCCGCCGCCGACGATCGCGACCCGCATCCGCCGCGCCCCGGGGGCGCCGGATTTCACTGAGGCGTGCTCCATCCCATCCCCTCGCGAATGACCTCGACGATCCGTCTGGCCTCGACCTCGTTCACCACGCCTTCGATCCACGAGACGACGACGTTGTTGCGCCCGCCGCAACGATTGAAGAATACGCCGACTCCCGGGCGCGGGGGAACGACCGGCGCGTGGTAGGCGTTCACGACCTTGCGCCCGAAGCACTCGGCCAGCGTCGGGGACCAGTCCGCAAGATCGGCGCAGTTGAACGAGAAGAGCTCGCCGCCTTGGGTCCACGGCAGCACGCGGAGCATCCGCGACAGCGGCTGGTACGCGAGAAACTCCATGGCTACTTCGTTGGCCTCGATCTGTCCGTCGCGGACGGCGTCGGCCATCTGGCGCCGCAGCGCCCGCGCGAGCGCGGGCACGTCCGCGGTGTCCGAGGGTTTGAACCGCGCGAAGTGAAATCCGAGCTGGTTCCCGAACGTCGCGCCGAGCTCGCCCTTGGGCCGCATGTCGACCGAGATCGGCAGCAAGCACGGCACCTCGTCGAGATCACGCCGTCGCCAGAGCTCGGTCATCGCCTTGGCGACGAGCGCCACCCGGAAGCAGATCTCCCGCGTCGCGCGCTGGTCGGCCGAGGGTGGAGCGACGAAGCTCTCGTGGACGAAGTGCGCGTGACCCGGCGGCAACGGCGGCCCGCCCGGCGACACCGGCGGCACCGGCGCGAGCGTGCGGAGATATTTGAGGCTGGCCCCGGCGATGCGGCCCCGTTCCACCAGCCGCCGCGGAGCGCGATCGGGAACGAACGCGGGCGGGCTTTCGCCCCAGGGCGCGTCCCCGGCGTGACGGTCGAGATAGTCGAGGTGCGTCAGGAGGTTCTCGCCGCCTCGTGCGTCCATGAGCGGGTGGAACCACGTGAGCACCAGCACGCTCCTCGGGCTCGGCCGCGCCGATTCGTCGTCGATCAGGAGCACGCGCACCGGCGGCTCGCGCCGCGGCTCGATGGCCAGGTTTAGCTCGCTCGCGAGCTCGCGCCCGAGCTCGTCACGCGAGCCGATCGTGATCCGGCGCAGCGGCGGGCGGGTCAACGTCTCGCGCCCGCCCGCGGCCCAGTGCAGCTTGCCCCACGGAAACGGCCGGCGCAGCCGCGCCGCCGGCCAGGGACAGACGTCGAGGAACCGATCCCACGCGCGCGCGATACGCTCCTGCGCGATCGGGCCGTCGCACTCGACCACGAGCATCGTGTTGTGACCGAGGCCGACGCCCTTCCAGCGCGGGTGGTGCGCCAGCAGCACGAGGTCGGCGCCGCGCAGCGGCAGCCGGCGCACGTGTCGCTTCGACGAGGGCACGCTCATTCGTCCTGCGAATCGCCTCCCGAGCGTCGCATCGGCCAGGACTCTGACCCGGCGCGTCGGGCATGTCAAGCGACCCGCCGGCCGCTGTACACTTTCGCGGGCACGGGGCTGGGGCCCTGCCGGCCGAGGTGCGCTTATGAACAGACAAGGAGCCAGTGATGGGTGACGTGGGCTTGATGGGCATGCACGTGCCGGGAATGTCGTGGCCGGAGATGCGCGAGGCCGCCGCCTTGGCCGAGGAGCTCGGGTACAGCTGCATCACGATGGGCGAGTCGTGGGGCGAAGACGCGCTGACGTCCTTGGCGCAGCTCGCCGCGGTGACGTCCCGCCTGCGGATCGGGACCAGCATCGTGCCGGTCTTCGCGCGCTCGCCGGCCAACCTGGCCATGGCGGCGCTGAACATGGACAAGATGACCGGTGGGCGGTTCTTCCTGGGCCTGGGCACGAGCGGCCGGCTCGTGATCGAGGATCTCCACGGCGAGAAGTTCGCCAAGCCGCTGACGCGGATGCGCGAGTACATCGACATCGTCCGCAAGGCCGCCCGCGGCGAGCGGCTCGATCACGACGGCGAGTTCTTCCACACCAAGCGCTTCCAGCTTCGCTTCACGCCGCATCGGGCGACGCTGCCGATCTACATCGCGGCGCTGAGCGCGCCGAGCCTCAGGCTCACGGGCGAGCTCGCCGACGGCTGGCTGCCGATCTTCCTGGCGCCGTCGCGCATGGCCGCCGCGGTCGCGGAGCTCAAGGCCGGGGCCGAGGCCGCGGGCCGCAGGCTCTCGGACATCGCGATCTCGCCGCAAGTCTCGATCTACGTCACCGACGACGTGGCGGCCGCGCGTGACCGCGAGCGACCGCACATCGCGTTCTACATCGGCGGCATGGGCGTGTTCTATCACCAGTACATGCACCGCATCGGCTTCGGCGCCGACGCCGATCGAGTGCGCGAGGCCTTCCAGGCCAAGGAACGCGACCGGGCCGCCAAGCTCGTGACCGACGAGATGGTCGACTCGATGACGATCCTCGGCACCCCCAAGCAGTGTCGCGATCAGATCCAGCGCTTCTTCGACGCGGGCACGCAGGAAGTTCGGCTGGTCTTCAACGAGCCGAACCGGGACGCGTATCTGAAGTCCTTGCGGGCGGTGGCTCCGCGCGGCTGAGCTTCAGGGATATGCCCCCGCCCGTCTCGGGGATTTCCCGATTGGGCCAACGAAGGGGGCTGGCTAGCATCAGTTCTGATGGCCGCTTCCACGCGGAATGACTCGGGCTCATCGGGTCACGCCCGCGCCGAGGAGCTGCGGCCGCTCGCTGAGCGCCTCCGCAGGGCGCTCCAGCAGGGCGGGGTGCCGCAGCTCCTCAGGCGGAGCGCGAACCGTCTGGCGTCGCCGTGGCTCGAGTTCGGCAGCGTGACGTTCTTTCGCCGGCGGCTCGACGGGGGCCCAGAGGCGGCCCGCGCCAGGCCCGGGCTCGAGATCTTCGAGGCTTCACTCGCCGACGAGTCGCTGATCCTCGAGGCCTCCGATCCCCGCCGCACCGGCCGCATCGTCAGGGACAGGTTGCGTCGCGGCGATCTGTGCTTCATGGCGCTGGACCCGCACGGGCGTCCGATCCACTCGGGATGGGCGACCACCGTGGGCGCGCACGTTCCCGAGCTCGAGCGCGACATCGTGCTGCGGAGCCACGAGGCCTACCTCTACGACGCGTTCACCCCGCCGTCCCGGCGCGGGACCGGCGCCTTCGGGTTCGTCCTCGACCACCTGTTCGTGAAGCTCCAGGCGCTCGGTGCGCGCGTCGTCTATTCCTACGTCCGCAGCGACGATCCCAAGGGCCAGCGCGCGGCCTGCCTGCGATTGCGCCCGGTCGGCACCGTGCGGCACCTCCGGGTCAACGGCCGCGCCCCGCTGCTGCTCGGCGGCTTGCACAACCGGCTGCCGACCCTGGTCAGGCGGCTCGTGGACGACGAGGGGCGGCCGCTTCGCTGATGCTACAGTGTGTCGACCCGACACACGTGTGGCCAGGCGAGGTGAGCCATGAAATTCGGTCTCTATAGCTCGATCGCGAATCCGCCGCGAGGCGAGCATCTCGATCGCTGCATCGACGAAGCGATCGCCGAGGCCCAGCTGGCCGAGGCGAGCGGCTTCGACTCCTGCTTCTTCGGCGAGCACCATCAAGACAAGGACGGATTCCTGCCGTCGCCGCTGATCGTGGCGACCGCCGTGGCCGCGCGTACGCAGCGGCTGCGGGTGGGGACCTCCGTGATCCTGCTGCCGCTGCATCACCCGGTGCACGTGGCCGAGGACGCGATCACGCTCGATCTGGTCTCCAAGGGCCGCCTGGTGCTCGGCGTCGGCATCGGCTATCAGGCCGCCGACTTTCGCGCCTTCTCGGTGCCGATGGAGCACCGGATGGCGCTGTTCGAGGAGAGCGTCGAGATCCTGCGCCTGTGCTGGGCCGGCGAGACGTTCTCGTATCGCGGCAAGCATTACACGCTCGACGACGTCCAGATCCGCCCGCGTCCCTTCCAGGCCGCGGGGCCGCCTCTCTGGTTCGGCGCCAGCGTGCCGGCGGCGGCGCGCCGCGCGGGCCGGCTCGCCGACGGCTTCGTCGGCACGCCCAGCACGAGCCTGGCGAACGCGACGGAGCTGGCCGACATCTACAAGAACGAAGCGGCCCGGGCGGGCCGGCATGCCGACGTCATCCAGATGCGCGACGCCTGGGTCGCGCGGACGCGTGCCGAAGCCGATCAGGTCTACGGCCCGCACGTCATGGCTGCCTATCGGTACTACTGGGAGGCGCGGCTGGCTGAGTTCAAGAACATGTCCGCCGGTACCGAGTTCAGCCTGGCGAACCTGGCGCCCGACCGGCTGATCCTCGGCGAGCCTGAGACGTGCATCAGGGAGTTCCAGCGCTGGCAGAAGGCCACCGGCGCCAGCACGTTTCTGCTGCGGCTCCGCCACGCTCACTCGGGCGGGCCGCCGCACGAGAAGATCATGGAGGCGATCCGGCTCTTCGGCGACCGCGTGCTACCCTATTGTTAGGTAGCCTCAGGTGCGGACCCGCCCGCGATACACCTTCGAAGTTGACGGCCGTCGGAGCGCTTTGTTAGTGTTTTGCCGTTGCGTGCGCCCGGGTGCCTCGGAGGGCCCAGGGAAGGCGGTGCGAATCCGCCGCGACCCCGTCACTGTAACCGGGTACGAAACCCGAGATAGCCACTGGCTTCGCGCCGGGAAGGCTCGGGGAGTAGGGCGATCCGGAAGCCAGGAGACCTACCCGGGCGTGAACCCAAGACCGGTCTTCGAGGGAGGACCAGGGATGAGCGCACGACTGTTGCCTTTGACCTCGCGTACATGATCTTTCCCCAGAACGTGAGCCCGCGCCGCGCCGCGGAAGTGCTCCACCGCGTCTTCGATCGCGTGCCCGGCGGCTTCGCCTTTCGCCTGTGGGACGGCTCGATCGTCAACCTGGGCGCGGGAGCGCCGGTCTGTACGGCCGTCGTGCACCAGCCCGCGACCTTCTTGCGCCTGATTCGCGATCCGAGCCCGCTGAATTTCGCCGAGGCCTACGTGGACGGGTCCCTCGATCTCGAGGGCGACCTCTTCGAGGCGATGACGATCGCGAACTCGATCGAGGAAATTCGCGTGCCGCTCGGGGAGCGGCTGCGCATCCTCATGACGCTCTGGCGGAGCTGACGTGGCGGCGCACGACGTCATCGTGGTGGGCGGCGGGCCGGGCGGCAGCACGGCGGCGTGGCGGCTTGCGCGCGCGGGACTGCGGCCGCTGCTCCTCGACGCCGCGGTGTTTCCGCGGGTCAAGATCTGCGCGGGCTGGGTCACGCCCGACGCGCTGGCCGACGCCGAGGTCGATCCCCAGAAGTACCCGCTGACGATCCAGGCCTTCTCGGCCTGCCGATTCGAGTTCGACGGCCGGCGCAACGAGACGCGCTGGAACAAGCCCGCCAGCTACGGCATCCTGCGCCGGGAGTTCGACCACCATCTGCTCGACCGCGCCCGCGCCGTCGGCGCCGACGTGCGTGAGGGCGCGCGCGTGACCGAAGTGGCGCTGGATGCGGACGGCGTACGGGTCGTCACCCCGCACGGGGCCTTCACGGCCCCGCTCGTCATCGGCGCGGGCGGTCATCGATGCCCGGTGGCGCAGGCGTTCGGTCAGGTCTCCGCGGAGGAAGAGGTCGTGATCGCGCAGGAGAGCGAGACGCGCTTGCCCGCCGATCGGGTCCAGGCGCTCGGAGACTGGTGGCGGGCGCCGGAGCTCTACGTCGAGCCCGACCTCAAGGGCTACGCGTGGTACTTCCCCAAGGGCGACGTGCTCAACGTGGGCGTCGGCTGCGTATCCGGGCCCGGCGCCGACCTCCCGCGGCGACGCGAGGCGCTCGTGCAAGCGCTGCGCAGGTTGGGCGGCCTTCCCGCCGACCTCGCCATCGAGCCGTTTCGCGGCCATGCCTACGTCGTGCGGCGCCGGGCGCCGCGGCAGCTGGCGGGCGATCGATTCTGCCTCATAGGGGACGCGGCCGGACTCGCGCGCGATCTGAGCGGCGAGGGCATCGGACCGGCGATCAAGAGTGGGATCCTTGCCGCCGAGGCGGTCGAGGCGCGCCTGCGCCGAGGCGTGGGCCTCGACGCGTACGCGACGGCGGTGGTGCGGCGCTACGGCTCGGGCGAGATGGGATGGCTCGGCCGTCAGCTCAAGCGGATCCCCGACGCGTGGGCGCGCGCGTTCGTGCGCGCCGTGCTCAACACGGACGCGGCGAGGCGGCACCTCGTCTTCGGACGCATCTTCGGGATGCGGGAGGTCACGTCGTGAGGCCACGCAGCAAGGAAGCGGACGCGAAGGCGATCTCCCACCACTACGACGTGTCCAACGAGTTCTACGCGCTGTTCCTCGATCCGCTCATGGTCTACACCTGCGCCTACTACCGTGATCCCGACGGCAAGCTCGAGCAGGCCCAGCGCGACAAGCTCGAGCTCGTGTGCCGAAAGCTCGAGCTCCAGCGCGGCGAGACCATGCTCGACATCGGGTGCGGCTGGGGCAGCCTCTCGATCTGGGCGGCGCAGCACTACGGCGTGCGCGCCCACGGCGTGACCCTGTCGAAGGCGCAGGCCGACTACGCGGCCGAGCGGATCAAGAAGGAAGGGCTCGACGACCGCTGCAAGGTCGAGTACCGCGACTATCGCGACCTGCCCGCCGACGCCCGCTACGACAAGATCGCCGCGGTCGGCGTGATCGAGCACGTCGGGATCCCGAACTATCCCGCGTTCTTCGGCAGCGTGCGCCGGAACCTCGTGGACGGTGGTCTCTACCTGAACCACGGGATCGTTCACGAGTTCCACTGGAAGCCGACCAGCCAGACGGAATTCCTCTATCGCCACGTGTTTCCCAACGGCGACCTCGCCGGGCTCAGCGAGACCTTGACCGAGATCGAGCGCGCCGGCTTCGAGATCGTCGACGTCGACGGGCTCCGGCTGCACTACGCGCGCACCTGCCGGCACTGGGTCGAGCGGCTGCGCGAGCGGGCCGACGAGGCCCGCGCACTGGCCGGCGAGCGTGTCTATCGCACGTGGCTCCTCTATCTGACCTGCTCCGCGGTCGCCTTCTCCGAGGGGTCGATCGCGCTGTACCAGGTCCTGACCCGCAAGCATGGTGATCCCAAGGTGAGCCGCGCGCCGCATACGCGTGAGCACCTGTACGGCAGGGCATTCCTGTGATCGAGAGACCGGAAGGGGACAACTGTTGATCCGTCAGATCCTGATCATCACGATCGCTTCGTTCGTGCTGGCGCAGATCGCCACATTCGCGACGTCCATCTACCTGCATCGCGCGCTCGCGCACCGCTCGCTCGCACTGCATCCGTTCACCGCGGTGCTGTTCCGCGCGGCGCTCTGGCTCCTGACCGGCCAGAGCCGTCAGCAGTGGGTGGCCGTGCACCGAAAGCACCACACGTTCGCCGACCGCGACGGCGATCCGCACAGTCCCTTGCTGCTGGGCTTCTGGAAGGTCCAGCTGTGGAACGTCTACTACTACGTCCGCGAGGCTCGCCGGCCCAAGACGGTCGAGACGTTCGCGCCCGACCTCGGGCCCGACTGGTGGGAGCGGCGCGTCTTCTCGTGGGGCTGGACGGGGCTCTTGCTCGGCACCGCGACCGTGTGTCTCGCCATCGGCTGGTGGCAGGGCATCGTGGCCATGGTGGGCCACGGCGTCCTCTATATGTTCGTGCTGGCGCCCCTGATCAACGGCCTCGGCCACTGGTGGGGCGGCCAGAACTTCCAGAACACGGCCTACAACTCGCGCGTGCTCGCCTGGCTGACCGGCGGCGAGAGCCTGCACAACAACCATCACGCGTTTCCGCGCTCGCCGAAGTTCAGCCTGCGGCGGTCGGAGCTCGACCCGTCGTGGATCGCGATCCGCCTGCTGGCCGCCGTGCGCCTGATCTCGATCGTCGGCGCCCCGATCGGGGGGCGGCCGACGCAATAGGCCGATGACGTCGAGCCCGCTCGAGCTCACGCTGGAGCTCTCCGCGCGCGAGCGCTTCGAGCTCGTCGAGCTGCGCTCGCGCTTCTCGAGCGAGTACGCCGAGTCCCTCGCGTCGTACCCGCGCTGCCTCTACTGGTCGGCGCACACGACGGCGGGCTTCCTCGACCGGAGCCTGGTCGCGCGCCTCGGGCCCGAGCGGGTCGGGACGTACATCGACACGCTCCGGCAGATTTTCCCGCAGGGCGCCGGCTACGCGCACGACCGCCTCGAGCGCCGGCGCGATCTCGACGCCGCGCAGCGCGCGGTCGAGCCTCGCAACGGCGATTCGCATCTGGCGTTCATCGCCGGAGGCCTGCGGCCCTGCGTGACGCATCCCAACCGGCCCGGCGAGGTGGTGTGCTTCGTCGATCTGGACGGCGTGAACGAGGGCCGGCCGCGGCGCCGCCAGACGCGGGTGATCGGCTTCCATCGCGAGGTCGTCGCCGCGCAGACGCGCCTGCGGGTGCCGCTCTCGGGGCATCCGATCGACTCGATCAACCTGAAAGACCGTGCGCTGGGCTTCTCGGAGGAGCTGGCCGAGTTCGTCGCGAAAGCCGACGTCGGCAAAGGCCGGCTGCACATTGCGCTCGGCCCCGGTGAGCGCGACGCGGCGCTGACGATCAACGAGTTCGAGACGCTCCTGATGAAGTACGACCTCGCCGCCGTGCTGAAGAACCCGTTCCGGTTCATGGCGGAGGAGACGCGACAGGCGCTGGCCAACCCGCGCGCGGTTCCGGGCAAGGCGCTCGGCTACGCGCGCTACGACCTGGTCCGCGTGCTCAACACCGGGCTCAGATCGCTGGGGCTTCGCGGCTCACGGCTCGAGCAGATGCTCGCCGCGACCCTGGCCGTTCCGGTGGCGCGCGTGTTCAGAGTGCGCCGGTCGATCAGCCTGCTGGTGGCTGGAACGGACGGCGGGCGGCCGGCGCCGGTGGAGGGCGTGTACCAGAGCCCGATCCTGATCCAGTGGCAGCGCGCCGCGCGCGACGTGCGCGAGCTCGACGTCACCCTGTACCGGCTCGAGTAGCCCCTTCGGGAAGCGCCCGCTCTAGACGCCGGTGCCGAAACCGCCGGCGGTCCTGACGGTCGCCGCCTCGCCGATGTGACCCGCGGAGTGGAACAGCGCGATGCCGCTCAGCATCGCCGCGCGCGGCCGGCCCGGAAACGCCTTCACGATCTGCTCGGTGCGAACGCCGAAGGCGCCCTGGGTGGCTGCGCGCTGGACCGCGTCGGTCGCGACCGTGCCCTCCCAATCTTGGGGCTTGAATCCTGAGACCACCTCGCGCGTCCGCCGTCCGACCGCGTCCCGGTACTCGCGGAGCGCGCCGACCTCGATCTGTCGCGTCAGCTCGGTCACTTCGGCGCTGGTCATGCCGATCCCGAAGTCGCGCCGCGCGACGGCCAGCCGCTTGGCCCAGCCCTCGTCGTCGAAGAGCTGGGTGCGCCCGCCGAGGATCGTGTTGAGGAAGATGTCCTCGGCGCGCGCGATGTGCCACGCGAGCCACGCCAGCGAGTTCAGATCCTCGCGCGGACGGACGCGCATCTGCTCGTCGCTGAGCCCGCTGAACGTGCGCTCCCAGGCCGACATCTTGTTGCCGCCGACGGCGGCCGAGTGCATTGCGGCGTGCTGGTCCAGGAACAGATCGCGAACGTCCATGGATTTGGCCTCCCGACTGATTATAAGCGCGCCTCGACCGGCGGGGCCCCAGCCCCGCGACGGTCTGCAGCGCGCACAACCTCAGGCGACGTCGCGCTGGCGCGCGGCGTTGTAGTTGGCGTCGTACCACCAGTCGAGGTACGCCGCGTAGGTGATGGGCGCGTGGCGCGGCGGGTTGCCCGGGCCGTGGCACGTGGGCAGGCACGCGATCTCGGTGTCGAGATGCGGCCCCATGAAATAGGGGATGGCGTAGCGCGGCCGGCCCACCGGCGGCAGCGCGCGATGCGGCGTCGACTTGAACCGATGGTTGGTCCAGCGCTGCATCATGTCGCCCGAGTTCACCGCGAACGAGCCCGGCACGTAGGGCACGTCGACCCAGGTACCGTCCGGCATGCGGACCTGGAGCCCGGGGACCTCGCTCTGGGCGAGGAACGTCATGAAGTTCGCGTCGGTGTGCGGCGCGATCCCGAACTGGTTCGCCTCCGCGGTGACCGGCGGGTAGTGCGTCAGCCTGAAGCTGAACTGGCTCTCGGCGAACGCGGCGTCGAACGCGTCCGGCGGCAGGTCGAGCGCTGTCGCGCAGAGCGGCAGGAGCTTGCGGCCGAGCGCGTCGACGGTGTCGGTGTAGGCGAGCACCGCCTGGCGAAAGCCTGGCAGATCCTCCGGCCACCGGTTGGGCCCCGCGAAGCGGCGGCCGGCGCGCACGAGCGGATCGTCCGGCCCGCGCTCGCGCTTGATGAAGAACGCCTCGTTCAGGTCGGGCTTGTCGTTGGCGTTGACGTCGGACGTCCACACCGCGTAGCGCCCGAGCATCATGTAGCCGTTGTTGTGCTCGTTCATCCGGAGCGCCAGCTTGGCGTCCATGGTCTGGGCGTGGAAGCGCCGCGCCTGGGCGAACGTGTCGTCGATCAACGCGTGCGAGACACCGTGGTTGACGATGACGAAGAAGCCGACGTCCTCGAGCGCGCGGCCGAGCTCGGCCGCGGCGGCGGCCGGCGCGCCGGGCCGTCCCGCGAGATAGGGGCCCAGGTCGATCACCGGAATCATCCAGGATGACATAGCACCCTCCGGCGGCTTTGACAACGAGCCGGCAGGGGGTTACGGTCCGGCGCACGGGAGGTGCGCCATGGCCCACGGCACGTTCAAGGTCCTGGACAGCGACATCCACATCATCGAGCCCCCCGACCTGTGGACGCGGTACATCGATCCGGCTTTCCGCGATCAGGCGCCAATCGGCCTCGCCGAGGATGAGGGCGATCTCCGTCTGGCCCACAACGGCAAGGCCTGGGGGCGCATCGCCGGCGACGCCGACCGCAGCCGGCGCCGACAGGGCAAGAACTACGAGCTGAACCAGCAGCGCTGGAAGCCGTACGCCGAGCGCGGCTGGACCTCGAAGGTGCAGCTCGAGGCGATGGACATCGAGGGTATCGACGTCGCGGTCGTCTATCCCTCGCGCGGGCTCTTCGCGCTGACGATTCCCGACATGGATCGGCCGCTCGCCGCGGCGATGGCGCGCGCCTACAACGACTGGCTCTACGAGTTCTGCCAGGAGAATCCCGAGCGCCTGCTCGGCGCGGGCATGATCTCGCCGTTCGACGTCAACGACGCGGTCGCCGAGGCGCGGCGCTGCGTGCGCGACTACGGGTTCCGCGCGATGTTCTTGCGGCCGAACGAGGTCAACAACCGCAACTGGCACGATCCGTACTACGAGCCGCTGTGGGCCGCGCTCGAGGAGCTGGAAGTGCCGCTGGGGTTCCACGAGGGCTCGGGCTCGCAGCTGCGCCAGGTGGGTGAGCAGTTCGGCGCCAACACGATGCTCAAGCACATCTATTCGCATCCGGTCGAGCAGATGCTGACGGCCGGCTCCTTCTGCGCGGGCGGCATCCTCGAGCGCCATCCGCGGCTGCGCGTGGCGTTCCTGGAGGGTAACTGCGGCTGGGTGCCGTTCCTGCTCTGGCGCATGGACGAGCACTGGGAGTGGCTCGGCGACATCTACGCGCGCGAGCTCACGATGGCGCCGAGCGAGTACTTCAAGCGCCAGTGCTTCGTGTCGGTCGAGTGCGACGAGGAGCCCGTGAAGCACGTGATCGACGCGATCGGCGACGACCGGATCGTGTTCTCGACGGACTTCCCGCACGGCGACTCCAAGTTTCCGCGGGCGGTGGAGTCATTCTTGAGATTGCCGATTTCCGAGGAGAGCAAGCGCAAGATCCTCTGGGACAACTGCGCGACGTACTACGGGTTCCGGTCCTGAGCGAGCCCAACAAGCAGGAGGGCGCGATGACTTCGTACAAGCTCATCTCGGCCGATTCACACATCGTCGAGCCGCCGGATCTCTACATCAAGCGGATCGACGCGCGGTTCCGCGATCGGGCGCCGCGGCTCGAGCGGCTGGAAACACCGAAGGGGCGCAAGTTCGACGCCTGGGTCATCGATGGGCAGCAGGTGGGGACCCTCGGCGCCGTGATGCAGGCGGGCCAGCGCTTCGAGGATCCCTCGCAGATCGACTTTCTCGGGATGTGGGAGGACGTGCGGCTCGGCGCCTACGATCCCCAGGCGATGGTGAAGGAAAACGAGATGGACGGCGTGTGGGGCTCGTGCCTGCAGCCGAGCCAGGGGCTCTTCTGGTACCGCATCCCCGACAGCGAGCTCCTCACCGCGATCTGCCGCGTCTACAACGACTGGATCGCGGAGTTCTGCCGGCCGTTCCCCGATCGCCTCAAGGGCATCGCGATGCTCAACGTCGACGACGTCGAGGAAGCCTCGCAGGAGCTCGAGCGGTGCAAGAAGCTCGGGCTGGTCGGCGCCTTCATCCCGGTCTCGCCGCTGGCCGATCGGCCGTACCGCCACCCGATCTACGACCGGCTCTGGTGGACCGCGCAGGATCTCGGCGTGCCGCTCCTGCTGCACATCGGCACCCCGCGCGGCGGCATCCCGGGCTGCGAGTTCACGATGAACCTCGCCGAGCTCAGCGGCGCCGGGCGCTCGACGACCGACTACTGGGTGCGCTACTCGCTCGGGGCGATGATCTTCGCCGGCGTCTTCGATCGTTATCCCAAGCTCAGGGTCGGCTCGGTCGAGCACGAAGCCGCGTGGATCCCGCACTGGCTCAAGCAGATGGACTTCACGTACCGCGAGCGCCCGGTGTTCACGAAGGGCTGGCGGTCGAAGGACGGCCTGATGCCGAGCGACTACTGGCGGCGCAACATGTTCGTGGAGTTCATGGAGGACGACCTCGGCGTCAAGCTGCGCGACGCGATCGGCGTCGACACCATGCTGTGGGGCAGCGACTTCCCGCACGCCGAGTCGACATGGCCGAAGTCGCGCGATTTCCTGGCCCGCATGTTCGCCGGCGTGCCCGAGCCCGATCTGAAGAAGATCACCTCGGAAAACGCCGCCCGCCTGTTCGGCTTCGAGCTGAGCTGAGCGCGGCGGGGCGCGGGGCGCTGGACGGCATGCTCGAAGGCTTCGTGGCGGTGACCGCGGCCGCCGAGCTGCCGCCCGGTGCGATGAAGTGGGTGGTCATCGATCGCGAGCGCGTGCTGATCGCGAACGTCGGCGGCGCGTTCTACGCGCTGCGCGACGTCTGCGGTCACGCGGGCGCGCCGCTCTCGACCGGCGAGCTCGTGGGGCACGTGATCGAGTGTCCGCTGCACTACGCCTGCTTCGACGTCCGCACCGGCAAGCTGCTCAGCGGTCCCGTTTCCGGCGACGTCCAGACCTTCGAGGTGCGGCTCGAGGGCGACACCGTCTACGTGAAGCGCTAACCCGTCGCGGGTCCCCTCACGAGCCCGAGCGCGACAGCGCGCGCGATTCTGGGCGCGACAGCAGGCGCTCCAGGTTTTCGCGCGCGGGGCCGAAATCCGGCCGGATCTCGAGCGCCTTGCGGTAGTGCGAGATCGCCTCGTCCCAGCGCTCCTGCTGGGCGAAGGCGCTCGCGATGTTGTTGTGCGCCTCGGCGTAGTCGGGCTTGAGCCGCAGCGCTTCTCGATAGTGATCGACCGCGCTCGACCACTGTCCCTGGCGCACCAGGACGTTGCCCCAGTTGTTGTGCGCGGCCGCGAGCTTCGGCTTGGCTTGCAGGGCCAGCCGATAGTGCTCGATCGCCTCGTCGTCGCGGCCCGCGGCCGATGCCAGGAGCCCCCAGTTGTAGTGCGCCTCGGCGTGGTCCGGCTTGATCCGCAGCGCCTCGCGATAGTGCTCGATCGCCTCGGTCGGGCGCTGCTGCCTCGCCAGGATCACGCCCCAGTTGTAGTGCGCTTCGGGATAGTCCGGCTTGATCCGCAGCGCCTGACGGTAGTAGTCGATCGCCTCGTCCCAGCGTCCCTGCCGCTCGCTGAGGACTCCGAGGTTGTAATAGGCGACCGACGACGGCGCGGTCGACGCGGTGTAGGTCCACAGCCGCTCGGAGTTGGCCCACGTGCGCGTCTGAGCCGCCGCGAGGACCGCGAGCACCGCGATCGCGCATGCCGGCAGCGCCAGCCTCGCGGCCAGACGCCTCGACGATCCGGAGGCGCGGATGAGGAGCGCGAGCGCGGCGCCGGCGAGCACCGCCCAGGGCAAGGTCGGCAGGTACGTGTAGCGATCGGCCGCGAGCTGCGGGCCGTTGTGGGCGATGCCGATCACCGGCGCAAACAGAATCACCGAGGCAAGCCAGGCGGCCCCAAGACCGGGCCAGCGCGTACGACGGAGCACGGCGAGCGCCGTGATCGCCGCGACGACGACGGCGCTCAGCACGACCGGCAGGCTCGCGACCTCGACCGGTCTGCGTAGCTCGTACAGTGCGGCTAGATGAACGGGCGCGACGGTCTTCCAGAGATAGAAGCCGAGACCGTGTACGCTGACGGCCGCGCGCTCCAGCAGGCCGAGCTCGCCGAGCGAGCTCAGGTTGACTCGGACGTTGGCCAGGACCACCACCGCGCTGCCGACCGCCGCGACCAGGACGAACGGGATTTTCTCGGCGAGCACGCGGGACACGCCTGGTAGGCCGGACGCGGCCGGCTCACGCGAGACGCTCGAGCGCCGGCCGAGGCGCTCGAGCGGATACCAGTCCAGAACCACGAGCACTGCCGGCAAGGTGACGGCCATTTCCTTGGAGAGGACGGCGGCGACGAACAAACCGAGCGAGATCCAGTACCATCGGCGCGGCGGCCCGGCCTCGGGCGTTGTCGCGTGGCGCAGATACGCGAGAAGCGACGCCAGGACGAAGAACCCGCACAGCACGTCGCGCCGCTCGGTTGCCCACGCCACCGACTCCACGCGGAGCGGGTGCACGGCGAAGAGGAGCGCGGCAAAAGCCGAGGCGAGCCTCAGGGCGAACGCGTCGGCGAGCGTCGCAGGCAGCGCGATCGTGAGCAGTCTCTGGACGAGCACGTAGAACAGCGCGGCATTCGCGGCGTGGAGCACCACGTTCGTCAGGTGATAGCCGGCCGGGTTCATTCCCCAGACCAGATAGTCGAGACCGAACGTCATCCAGGTCAGCGGAATGTAGTGGCCCATCAGGGTCGCGGTCCACATCCACCGGAGCTCGGACCAGCCGAGGCCGCGGTAGAAGGGATTCTCCGTCAGGTTGTCCTCGTCGTCCCAGTTGACGAAGTCGTTGCCGAGTGTCGGCAGGAACGTGACGAACGTGATGGAGACGATCAGGACGAGCAGGATCCATCGGTCGTGCGCGCGGATCGCGGGGCGGTCTCTCCGCGGGCGAGGAGGGCCGGCCATCGCCGGCATCTTCTCATGAAGCCCGATCGGTTGACAGACGCGGTCGGGTGGTCAACGCTAACTGAGGCATGCCGAGAGCGCTGGTGATCCTGCCGGGAGTCTTGCTCGCCGTTGCCGCGGTCGCGCTGAGCGCCGGCGCCGACGACCCGCTGGCCCGTGGATCCGCGGCGATCCGCGGTATGGCCGGTTGCTATCTGGTCGATTACAGCTATACCGAGGTCGAGAGCCTCAAGCCCGGCTATACGCGCGACGCGCGGGTCTACGACGTCAACCGTGACAAGTCCGCCAAGGAGTGGATCACCGCCGAAACCCTGTCGCCGCGCCGCATTCGCCTGCAGCGCATCTTGTTTCTCACCGACCTCGGCGGCGCGATCCGCGAAGGCACCTTGATCAAGCACCAGTCCGAGGACTGGGAGTACGACGCGGCGTTCCTGTACGACTTCGTCGCCCCGCGCAGCTGGCAGGTGCGCGACCTCAAGGCCACGCCGGGGCTGTGGACGCGCCGGGTCACGAATCTCGACGACGGGCCGCGCTACCAGTGCGCCGCGTCCTGGACCGCGAACACGGCCTATCCAGAATGGACCTGCACGAGCTACGCGCCGATTCCCGGCCGCGAGACCCGTGACATGCGCCGCGCCGACTACGACACGCTCGACCGGACCACGCGCCTCGTCGCCTACGGGCAGAGCTGGCTCGAGCGGCAGGACAATGTCAAGACGATCCACCGCGACGGCGTGCGCACACCGCTGGCGCGCGAGGTCGGCAAGAACTGGTCGGTGCGCCTTCCCGATTCGGAGTGCGCGGCCGCGCGCGCGTTCGCCGCTCCGCGCCAACCTTTCTGGGAGCTCGTCCGTGAGGTCTGGGACGGCGTGCTCAACGGCGCCGGGCCCTTCGTCGAAGGAGCACCGCCCGGACAGCCGCCGCGCTTCGTCAAGATGCACGAGATCGAGGAGGACTACGTGGGGCGCGACCTCGCCGATCCCGCGGTCAGACGCGCGGCGCGCGAGCGCATCGTGAAGGTGATCGAGGCCTATCGCGCCCCGTAGCGACGACTAGCTGTGGTGTCTCAACAGATCGTCACGCGAGACGAGTCTGCTGATGGGTGGGGCGCCGCCGAGTCCGCGATGACGACGATGCCAATTGTAGTAGTGCAGCCAGCGCTCGAGGGCTCCGGTCCGGTGCGCCGAGCTCGGGAAGGCCGGGCCGTAGGCCCACTCGTGAAGCATCGTGCGAATGAACCGCTCGGCCTTGCCATTGGTGCGCGGCGTGTACGGGCGGGTGCGTCGATGCACGAGGTGCTGCGCCCGGGTCGCCGCGGCGAAGACGCGCGACCGGTAGCCACTGCCGTTGTCGGTCAGCACGCGCTCGACGCGCACGCCGCGCCGACGAAACCATACCACCGCGCGGCGCAGGAAGGCCGCGACGCTCACGCCGTGCTCATCGGCGAGGACTTCGGCGTAGGCCACGCGCGAACAGTCATCGACACAGACATGTACGAACTCCCACCCGATGCCGCGCGCCTGGCCGTGGCGATCCCCGGTGATCCGATGGCCGATGTGCCCGATCCGGCCGAGCTTCTTGATATCGAGATGCAGCAACTGCCCCGGGCGGCGCCATTCGTAGCGCACGACCGCGGGCCGCTCCGTGAGGGCCTCCAGGCGGGCCAACCCCAACTGGGCCAGGGTGCGGGCGACGGTGGCCCGGCTGAGCTGGACGACCTCCGCGATTTGCGCGCCGGCCCAGCCCAGCTGGCGCAGGCGCTGGATCTCGACCATGACCGCCGCGGAAATCGCCCGGGGCGAGCGCTGGGGGCGACACGACCGATCGGCCAGCTCATCCAGGGCCGCGCGCTGGACCCATTTCCGGGCCGTCCGGTCACAGATGCTAAAGGCGCGCGCGACGGCCGCCACGGTTTCTCCAGCGCGCACTCGCTTCGCAATCAGACCTCGACTGTGGGGCGTGGTCCGGGCATTCTTGTGGACGTCCATTCGAGATCCCTCCGGCGGACAAGTGGTCGTTTGGCGACAACCACCTTCGCAGAGAGGTCTCGGATGGACAATCTGTTGAGACACCACGTCTAGCGCACGCGCGCGCGGAATTCGCGGATTCGATCGATCGCCGCCTCGACGCGCGCCGGGTCGAGCACACCCCTGACGAGCGCCTGGCGGACCGCCGCCAGCGCCAGCTGGGTCGCCGAGCTGCCGTCGGGCAGCCGGTCGTCGACGATCAGCAGCACGTCGACCCCCGCGTCGAGCGCCAGCACCACCGCTTCGCCGATCCCGTACTGGCGCTCGATCGCGCCCATCCGCAGATCGTCGCTGATGACGACGCCCTTGAAGCCGAGTACGCCGCGGAGCAGCCCCTCGATCGTCCGCCGCGACAGGGTCGCCGGGTACTGCTCGTCCAGTCGACGGTTGAAGACGTGCGCGGTCATCACGCTGTCGGCGAGCCCCTCGGTGATCAGCGCGCGGTACGGCGCCAGCTCGAGCTCGGGGACCGCGGTGTCCGTCACGTCGGTGAAGCCGCGATGGGTATCGCCGAAGCTCGAGCCGTGCCCGGGGAAATGCTTCAGCGCGGTCAACGCGCCCTCGGCGCGCAGGCCCTGCACGAAGGCGCGCGCATGCTCGGTGACCTGCAGGGGATTCGCGCCGAAGCTTCGCGCCGCGCCGACGATGACCGGGTTGGCCGGGTTCGAGCCGACGTCGACCACGGGCGCGAGGTCCCAGTTGATTCCGACCGCGCGCAGCATCGCGCCGATGCGGCGCGCCTCGAGCTCGGTCAGGAGGAAGTCGTTCGTCTCGCCGAGCTCCTGCGCGGAGAACGTCGCGGGCCAGCCGTAGCGCGGCGCCAGGCGCATGACGTTGCCGCCCTCGGCGTCGACCGCGACGAGCAGCTTGCGGCCGGTACACACCGCCGTCTGTGCGGTGGCCGCGTCGGTGAGCCGGCCGAGCTGCTCGGCGTCGACGATGTTGCGGCCGAGGAGCAGGACGCCGCCGACGCGCAAGTCGCAGAGGAGCCTGGACAGCTCGGGGTTGCCAACCGCCTCGGTGCCGCGGAACCCGACCAGGAAGAGCGAGCCGAGCTCGCGCTCGATCGTGGCTAGACGCGCGCTGTCGGGCGCCAGCGCGGCCCCACAGCCGGCCGCGAGCAAGACGCCGAGGACGCTAGCGGCGGCGAGCCGCCGCAACGAGCTTCTCCACACGTGTTCGCTCGACGGGCTGCCGGACGTCGCCGCCGCGCTTGACCGAGGTGCCGACGATCAGCCCGTCGGCCACCGACAGAAGCTCCGCGGCGGTCTCCGCGGTGACCCCGCTGCCGATGAGGATCGGAACATCGGGGCCGGCGCTCCGCACGCGCTTGACGTCGGCGAGCGGCGTCACCTGACCGGTCGCCGCGCCGGAGACGACGAGCGCGTCGGCGAGGCCGCGGTGCACGAGGTCGCGCGCCGTCTGCTCGAGATCGGTCGGCCCGAGCGGCACGGCGTGCTTGCCGCCGACGTCGGCGAAGATCGCGACGTCGACGCCGAGCAGCCGGCGGTCGCGCAGGGTGCCGTAGGCGTCTGAGTGCACGATGCCCTGGTCGGCCAGCACGGCGCCCGCGTGGACGTTGACGCGGATGAACTCGGCGCCGACCGCCGCCGCCGCCCCGAGCGCGGCGCGCGCGTCGTTCTTCAGCACGTTCACGCCGAGCGGCGTCGTCGGCAGCGCCCGGCGGATCTCGGCCGCCACGACGCTGATGGCCGCCACGGTGGCCGGCTCGACGCGGCCCGGCGTAAAGGGCGCGTCGCCGAAATTCTCGACGAGCAGCGCGTCGACGCCGCCCTCGACCAGCGCACGGGCATCGGCGAGCGCCCACGCCACGACCGCGGTCATGGAGCCGTCCCAGCGCGGGCTGCCGGGCAGCGGCGGCAGGTGAACCATGCCGATGATCGTGCGCTCGAGCCGCATCAGCGGTAGCCTAGCATGACGCGATGAAGATCGAGCTTCGCCCGGCGCGGTCCCAGGATGTGCCGGTTCTGCGACGGCTGATGCAGCTCTACCTGTACGACTTCGCCGCCATCGACGACTGGCCCATCGGCGCCGACGGCTCCTATGGCAACGTCAACACGATCGAAGGCTACTGGACGGACCCCAAGATGACGTCCTACCTGGTCCGGGTGGACGGCGTCCTGGCCGGCTTCGTCCTGTCCCGCGACGGCGCGTACTTCGCCGGGGACGGCACGCGCGACGTCAGCGAGTTCTTCATCCTGCGGCGCCACCGCCGGCGGGGCATCGGCGGCGAGGTCGCCCGGCGGCTGTTCGACACGTTTCCCGGTAAGTGGGAGGTCTCCCAGCTCACCAGCAACGTCGACGCGCAGCGATTCTGGCGGCGCGTGATCGGGGAGTACACCGGCGAGCGCTATGAGGAACAGCCGCGGCCGGACGGCCGCGGTGTCATGCAGCGCTTCGATAGCACACGCATCATCGCGCGGGCGCGAGCCCGCACCTGAAGGAGAGGCCATGAGCTACGAGACCTTGATCGTCGACCAGGCGGGTCCAATCGGGACGATCACCCTGAACCGCCCGGAGGCGCGCAACGCGCTCGACTTCACCATGCGCCGCGAGCTCCTGATGGCCCTCGACGAGATCGAGGCCAACCCGACCGTCCGCGTGGTCATTCTCACCGGCGCGGGCGGCCACTTCTGTGCCGGCGGCGACGTCAAGAACATGCGGCAGCGCCAGACGGCGGCGGAGGGCCGCGCGCGGGTCGAGCTCCTCAACCGCGCGGTGCTGCGGCTCGTGAACTTTCCGCTGCCGACGATCGCGATGGTGGACGGCTACGCCGTCGGCGCCGGCTCGAACCTGGCGCTCTGCTGCGATCTGATCGTCGCCGCCGACCGCGCGAAGTTCGGCGAGCTCTTCTGCAAGATCGGCCTGGCCGTCGACGGCGGCGGCACGTGGCTCCTGCCGCGGCTGGTCGGCATGGCCCGCGCCAAGGAGCTGATCTTCACGGGCGACATCATCGACGCGGGAGAAGCGCTGCGCATCGGCCTCGTCAACCGTGTCGTGCACGCCGCGGATCTCGCGTCGACCACGCGCGAGCTGGCCGAGAAGATCGCGGCGGGCCCGCCGCTGGCGCTGCGGCTCAACAAGCAGAGCGTGAACCGCGCCGCCGCGAGCGACCTGGCCGCGGCGCTAGAGGTCGAGGCGCTCTCCCAGGGGCTGGCGATCGCGTCCGACGATCACCACGAGGGCGTCACCGCGTTCTTCGACAAGCGCCCGCCGAAGTTCTCGGGCGCGTAGTCCGGCGCGGCGCCCCGGCGGCGTCGCGCGCGCTTACGGCGAGGGCGGCGGTCCGGGCGGCGTGCCCGGCGGCGGAGGAGGAACGGGCCGGAAGGGCGGCGGCGGCGTAGTCGCCGGCTGACGCGGCGCGCGCTTGAGCGCGTCGTCGATCTCCGGCGTCGAGTTGCGCATCTCGTTGGTGATCCTGGCGGCATCGACCGCGGTGCCGATGACCCGCGGAGTGATCAGGAGCAGGAGCTCCGTCTTCTCGACCAGCCGCTCGGTGAACCGGAAGAGATAGCCGAACAGCGGGATGTCCTTCAAGAGCGGGATCCCGCGGTCCGTGGTGGTCAGCTTGTCCTGGATGAGGCCGCCCAGCACGAGCGTCTGACGGCTCAGCAGCACGACCGAGGTCTCCGCCTCGCGCTTGATGAACGACGGCGA
>DATEMW010000169.1:0-11239 GCA_035275385.1 Candidatus Methylomirabilota bacterium
TGAGCGGCGGCGAGCAGCAGATGCTCACGATCGGCCGCGCCCTGATGTCGAGCCCGACCATGCTGGTGCTCGACGAGCCGTCGTTCGGCCTGGCTCCCTTGATCGTCCGCGAGATCCGGACGATCGTGGAGTCGATCAATCGAGAGCGGAAGGTCGCGGTCCTGCTCGTGGAGCAGAATGCACGGATGGCGCTGGCGGTCGCGGCGCGTGCCTACGTGATGGAGACCGGCCGGATCGTGCTGAGCGGAGCCGCCGCCGAGCTGCGCCAGAGCCCGCACGTCAAGGCCGCGTACCTGGGGGGATGAGCGCTCGTCGAGCCCGACGAGCCGAAGGAGACGCCCGATGAAGTTCGAGACCAGGCTGACCGACGAGCAGATCGCGCGCCACCAGAAGTCGGGACACTGGGGCTCGGCGACCTTCGATTCGATCCTGACAGCCCGCGCGGCGTCGCATCCCGGCCGGCTCGCGATCGTCGACCGCGGCCGGCGCATCACCTACGGTGAGCTCAAGGCCCGGGTCGACCGGGTCGCGGCGGGGTTCAAAGCGCTCGGGATCGGCGCGGGAGACATCGTCACGATCCAGCTGCCGAACTGGGCGGAGTTCGCGTACGTCTTCTTCGCGCTGGAGCGGCTCGGCGCGGTCGCCAACCAGATCGGGCCCGACTTCCGCAGCCGTGAGGTCGACTACATCCTGAGGTTCTCGGAGAGCCGCGCCTTCGTGTGTCCGTCGAGCTTCAAGGGCTTCGACTACGTGAAGATGATCGGCGATCTGCGTCCCAACCTGCCCGACCTCAAGGCCGTGTGTGTCCTGGGCGCGGTCCCTTCAGCAGATGCGGGGCATCGGCTCGTGTCGCTCGAAGCCTTGATCGAGGACGCGCACGCCGGTCCCCCGCCGGCGGCCGGTCAGGGCGCCAACGACGTCATGCGGATGGCGTTCACCTCGGGTACGACCGGCAATCCCAAGGGCGTGATCCACAGCCACAACACGACGCTCTCGACCTGCCGCACCCTGAACGACGACATGCGGGTCACGCCGGACGAGGTCTTCTTCATCTATTTGCCGCTCGGCCTCAACTGGGGCTACCTCACGCTCGTCCAGGCGGTGATGGCGGGCGCGCGGGCCGTGCTGCTCGACCAGTTCAGCGCGCGGGCCGCCCTCGAGCTGATCCAGCGCGAGCGCGTGACCTATATCCCGACGGCGCCCGCGTCGATCATCGCGATGCTGAACGATCCCGAGCTCGGCCGGTTCGATCTCACGTCCCTGCGCGTCGTCATCACCGGCGGCGCCTCGTGCCCGATCGAGACCATCCGCGAGTTCCGGGCGCGGATGCACGGCCACCTGATCGAGCTCTACGGGATGCTCGAGACCGGCTTTCACACCTACACGCGCCTTGGAGACGATCCCGAGGCCGTCACCGGTACGGTCGGCACCGTGTCGTCCGGTCTCGGCCTCAGGCTGATCGACGATTCGGGCCGCGACGTCGCGGCCGGCGCCGAGGGCGAGATCGCCGCCCAGGGGCCGTCGGTCCATCTCGGCTACCACAAGAACCCGACGGCGAACGCCGAGCTCTTCACGGCCGACGGCTGGTTCCGCACGGGCGACCTCGGACAGTTCGACGCCGCCGGCAACGTGAAGATCGTCGGGCGGCTCAAGGAGATGATCAACCGCGGCGGCAAGAAGTTCTTCCCGAGAGAGATCGAGGAGATCCTCTACGCGCACCCGAAGATCTTGCATGCCGCCATCGTCGGCGTGCCCGATCCCCGGCTCGGCGAGCGGAACTGTCTCTGCGTGATCCCGCGCCCCGGCCAGACGCTCACGCTGGACGAGGCGGTCGCGTTTCTCAGAAATGACGTGGCGACGTACAAGCTGCCGGAGACTTTGGAGGTGTTCGACGATCTGCCGTTCACGCCGACCGGCAAGATCCAGCGGCACGTGCTGGTCCGGCGCGTGCTCGAGCGCCGCGGGCGCTAGTCTTTTCCGAACCGGATGATCGTGTAGCCCAGCGCGGAGACCTCGCCCTGGCGGATCCGCCGGTCGAGGCCGCGATGCTCTGCGGAGACGACCTCCTCATCGGCCTGGCGGTCGCCGCGTCGCCGATCGAGCATCACCTTGACCCCGCTGACGCCGGCCAGCTCGCGCTGCAGGTGCTCGTAGAGGGCGGTCTCCTTCGCGCTAACGACGAGCAGGAGTCTGACACCGGGAAACGAGCGTGAGGGCATCCGGTTGAGCAGGTCGACCGTGTGGCGCCGGCAGATGCCGTGAGTTTCGGCGGGATCCTCCAGCGGCGCGCGCTCGCCCAGAGTCGCCGGCCTTCCCTCGTGCTGGCACCAGGCGCACGTGACCTTCATCGAAAGAAATCCTAAGCATGGCGAATGCCACGCGATTCCGGATTCCTCGACGCCCGGTGAACGAAGTTTCTCGGCAACTTGCAGCGCACCTGCGAATGGTTCCCAAGCCTGATTGGCAACGGCTGACATTTTTGGACGGACGCCGACAGTCAGGACGCGGGCGCGGGGCGCGCGCTCGGACGCGCGACGCGGCGGTCGCGCGCGACCGTCGCGCGGAGGAACTGGGCAACGAGACCCGGCAACGTTCCGGGGTCGAACGGCTTGGGGATGAAGCCGATGCAGCCCGCCCTCACGAGCCGATTCGCCTCCGCGGCCGTCCCGGACGTGAAGGCGACCACGGGAACGCTGCGCGTCGCGGCGTCGCCCTTCAGCGCTTCGACGACCGCCAGCCCGTTCATTTCGGGCATGTGGTAGTCGACCAGGATCAGATCGGGACGCTCCGCTCGCGTCGCCTCGAGCCCGGCCCGCCCGCTCGTGGCCTCCAGCACGCGGTAGCCGTGCACACGGAGCAGCTCGGTGAACGTGGACAGCACGAGCTCGTCGTCGTCGATGACCAGGATTGAGAATCGCGACGCGGCCGACGGCCCCTCGCCCGGCGTGATCGGTTTAGCGGTGGTCAGACGCGCCCCCGGTTTCGGCCAGCATGCGGTGGACGAGCTGCCGGACCTCGCGCAGATCGAACGGCTTGGTGAGATACGGCGCGCCGGTCCGCTCGAGGAACTCGCGCTTTTCGCGGCTCAAGATGTCGCCGGTGACGAACACGATGCGGCGGCGCAGTCCCGGGAACCGCCGCTCGACCTCGGCGTAGAAGTGCTCGCCGTCGAGCTTGGGCATCTTGGTGTCGCTCAGGATCATGTCGTAGGGGCGCCGGCCGAGCATCTCGAGCGCCGCGGCGCCGTTGTCGGCGACCCCGACCTGATACCCGTCGCCCTGGAGCGCCTCGGCAAGGGTGGCGGCGAGGTCGACCTCGTCGTCCACGACCAGGATCGCCTTGCCGGCGACCGGCGACAGCGTCTGCGCACCCGGAGCCTCCGACGTCTGCGCCGGGCGTCCCACCACCGGCAGCTCGAGGCGGAACGTGGCGCCGTGCCCGACTTCGCTCTGGACCGTGATGGTCCCGCCGTGCTCCTCGAGCGTCCGCCGGCACAACGAGAGTCCGAGCCCCGTGCCTTCGCCTTGCGGCTTGGTCGTGAAGAACGGCTCGAAGATTCGCTCCTGGACGGCGGTGGGGATGCCGGGCCCACTGTCCCCGATCTCCAGCGAGATCCGGGCCGGCTCGCGCAGGAGTCGGCTCGTGATCACGATCTGTCGGGGCGTGTCGAGCGGCCGCATCGCCTGGATGGCGTTGCCGACGAGGTTGACGACCACCTGCTGGATCTGGTGACCGTCCGCCCACGTCGGCGGCACGTCATCCCCCAACTCGAGCACGACCTCGACGTTGCTCGTGCGCAGATCGTAGCCGAGCAGCTCGGTCGTCTCCTGGACGATCAGATTGATCCGGATCTCGCTGCGCTCCGGAGGCCGCTGGCGCGCCAGCGCGAGGAAGTTCTTCACGATCCGCGCGCACCGCTCGGCGCCGGCGACGATCTTCTCGGCGCGCTGGATCAGGGCGGGCTCGCGGGCGCCGCCGCGGAGGAGGTGGGCCTGGCCCATCACGATCGCGAGCGGGTTGTTGAGCTCGTGGGCCACCCCCGCCAGCAGGGAGCCCATCGTCGCCACCTTCTCGCTCTGGATCAGCCGCTGCGTCCGCTCGGCGATGACCTGCTCGAGCGAGCGATTGTGGCGCTCGAGGTCGAGATAGAGGGCGCGCGTATCGAGCAGGTTCCGGATGCGCAGCAGGACCTCGAGGCGGTCGAACGGCTTGGTCAGGAAATCCTTGGCGCCGGCCTCGAGCGCGCGCTTCTTCGCCTCGGCGGTGGCGTCGGCGGTGAGGACCAGCACCGGCAGGAACACGTCGTCGGGAATCTCGAGCTGCTGGATGACCGCGACGCCGTCCAGGTGCGGCATCATCAGATCGAGCAGGATCAGGTCGGGCTGGAGCTCGCCGTACAGCGCCTGCACCTGGCGTGAGTCCGTCGTGCCCTTGACCTGGCGGTAGCCCGCCTCGGCCAGCATGCGCTCGAGGAGCCGCACGTTCGCCGGCTCGTCGTCAACGACGAGGATCCGGGCCTGACTCGGGTCCGTTTTTCCCATCGTCTACCTCGCCACCTTCACGAGAAGCTCGTCGAGCACGCCGAGGAACTGCGCGACCGACAATGGTTTGGTCAGATATGCGTGGGCGCCGGCCTTCAGCAAGCTGCTCGTTCGGCTCGGCGTCGCGTCCGCGCTCAGAATCACCACCGGGATCTCGCGCGTCGCGGGATCGGCCTGGAGCCGCGCGAGCACGTCCTGGCCGCTGATGTCCGGCAGATGCAGATCAAGGACGATCGCGTCCGGCCGATGGGCTCGGGCGAGCTCGAGCCCGGGACGCCCCTGCATCGCCGAGAGCAGCTTGACGCCGGGGCGCCGGGCCACGATGCGCTCGACCAGCCGAAGGTTCGACGAGTTGTCTTCGATGTAGAGCACGGTGCCCGACACGCCCGGCGCCTCGGCTCCGGGCGCGCGCGTCTCGTCGGCGGGCATCTCGTGAGAGGGCGCCGCGGCGATCGGCAGCTCGAGCGAGAACGTCGAGCCGGTGCCCGGTGTGCTCGCGGCGCTCAAGGTGCCGCCCATGATCTCGACCAGGCCCTTCGAGAGCGCCAGGCCGAGCCCGGTACCCTCGATCGACCCGTCTTGCACGTCGAGGCGATCGAACGGAGTGAAGAGCCGCGGCATCCGCTCCGGCGCGATTCCGAGGCCGGTGTCGGTGACGGCGAGCCGGCACATGCCGGACGGCGTCCGGTCGCACGAGACCGTCACGGCGCCTTCCGGACGGTTGTACTTGACCGCGTTCGACAAGAGGTTGAGAAGCACCTGCTGAAGCCGCTGGCGGTCGGCCATGACGTGTCCCCGCCAGATGACGGCGGTCGAGAGGCCGATGTCGCGAGCGGCGGCCTGGGGTCGGACGAGATCGAGCGCGCTCGCGATGACTTCGCTGGCCTCGACCGGCTCGAGCGAGACCGAAAACTTTCCCGCCTCGATCCGCGCGATGTCGAGGATTTCGTTGATGAGCCCCAGGAGATGGCGGCCTCCCTTGAGGATGTGCGCCACGCCCTCGCGCTGCTCCGGCTGCTCGAGCTCGCGCTCGAGGAGCTGCGCGAAGCCGAGGATGCCGTTGAGTGGCGTCCTGAGCTCGTGGCTCATACGGGACAAGAATTCGCTCTTGGCGTGGTTGGCACTGGTCGCCGCCTCTTCGGCCCGCTGCGCCCGCCGGCGTTCGTGCCGCTCGCGCTCGTGCGTCTCGACGAGCCGAGCGTAGAGCACGCCGTTCTCGAGCAGCAGCACTCCCAGCACGAAGCTCGCGGCCAGGAGCCCGTAGATGCGCCCGGCGTAGAAGCCCAGATCAAACCGGCCGGCATTGAGCACAACGGCCAGGCCGATGTCGAAGAGCCAGGCGCACATCACCACCATCAGCCACAGGTCGAGCAGCGAGTGCGGCCGGCGGCGCCAGAGGACGCCGAGGGCCACGAAGCTCAGTCCCCACACTGCTGCGACGACCCCGTAGAGCGACGGCGAGTAGTGATTGCCGCGCATGATCCCGGGCAGCCAGTCCTGACCGGCGGTCGCGACGAACGTGAAGACCGAGGCCGCGACGAGCGCCGCGGCGGCGCTGGCGACGATGGCGCCGAGGGGCCGGTTTGTCTCGCCGCGCGCCTCGCTCGGTGAGGCCTCGAGACGCGCATAGGCGATCACGAGCAGCGGGAAGCCGGCGTGCCAGAACATGTAGAGCCACGCGGTGCTCTGCGGCCCGGCGCCGAGCAGCCCGGTCGGCGCGAAGAGTCCCGGGAACGTGAGCGCGTGCGCGATCGTCATGAGCGCGGTGAACAGATAGGCGCTCGCGAGCACCTGGAGAGCCCGAGAGCGCAGGATGCTGAACTGTCCGAACAGCAGAGCCGCCGTGACCAGATCGTTGATCACGAGCGCCGACTCGTAGATCGGGATGAAGGCCCAGACCTGCCCGAGCGGCCGCTTCGCGAACGGCGCCAGTGCGACGAAGATCACGCTGGACACGAGCAGAACCGCGAAGGCGAGCCGGCGCTCGCGCCGGCCGGCCGGCAGGGTCGAGAGAAAGACCGCGCCGCTATCCGACTTCATCGTCGGGCCTTGCGCTCGCCCTTCGGCGAGTGCGTCGCGCGCTTCGGTCGGGCTCGTCGACGGGGCGGCGCGACGACGACCGGCGCGGCGGCCGTGCCGTCGGCTTCGAGGAGCGACACGATGTGGCGTCCGAGCGCGGCCAGGCCCGCGCGCTTGGTGAGGAACGCGTCGGCGCCGCAGGTCAGCGCCAGCTGCTCGGCCTGGTCGTCTTCGAACCCGGTCATCGCGACGATCTTCGTCGCTTTCGTCTCGGGGGCTTCCTTGACGCGCCGGCACACCTCGAAGCCGTCGAGCCCGGGCATCCGAAGATCGAGCACGAGAAGGTGCGGCTGGAGCGATCCGATCTTCAGGAGCGCTTCGTAGCCGCCGCACGCGCCCTCGACGCGCACGCCGGGGAGAAGATCTTTGAGCGCGTCGAGCGCCAGCTCGACGAAGTCCTGTTGATCGTCGACGACCAGGATGCGCGGGGGATCGTCGGTCTCGGTGCCGAAGCCGTACGCCGCCTGGAAACGGCGAAGCTCGCTGGCGCGGATCCGGAAATGGCGACCGGGCGTGCGGAACGCCTCGAGCTGCCCCGCCTCGATCCAGTTCTTCACGGTGCCGACGGACACCTGACACCGGCTTGCGACCTCACCCGTCGTCAAATACCGCATAGAGACCTCAAAAAACGGAATAGATACCGCAGAAATGGCTTAATTCAGTTGTAGCAGACCCTCTTTTTTGCCCAAATTGATCTTTTTGGCGAATTAACGGCTTCGGACCTCAAATAATGTGTCGGCAGACCACGGGCGCGAGAAGCGGCCTGCAAATTCGGGTGGTTGCCCGACAGGCGCCCTAGGCCGTGAAGCCCTTGCCCTCGTTGGCGAGCCGGTCGAGGAGGGGCGCCGGCGTCCAGAACGCGTCGCCGCTCTGCTTCTTGAACTCGAGCAGCCGATCGCGCAGCGCCTTGAGCCCGATCGAGTCGGCCCAGAACATCGGACCGCCTCGGTAGACGGGCCAGCCGTAGCCGTAGACCCAGATCACGTCGATGTCGCTGGCCCGGATCGCGATCTTCTCCTCGAGGATCTTGGCGCCTTCGTTGACCATCGGGTAGAGGAGCCTCTGCAAGATCTCGTCGTCGCCGATGGGACGCCGGGTGATGCCCATCGAGGTCGCCACGTCGACGATGATCTTCTCGACCTCGGGGTCGGGGATCGGCGTGCGGTCGCCCTTCTCGTACTTGAAGTAGCCCGCACCGGTCTTCTGGCCGAAGCGGCCGAGCTCGCAGATGCGATCGGCGACCGGCGCCTTCGCGCCGCGCCCCTTGCGGATGCGCCAGCCGACGTCGAGGCCGGCCAGATCGCCCATCGCGAACGGCCCCATCGGAAAGCCGAAGTCGGTGAGCACCCGATCGACCTGGTGGGGTGCGGCGCCTTCGAGGATGAGCTTCTCGGCCTGCAGTCCGCGCTGGTGCAGCATGCGGTTGCCGACGAAGCCGTAGCAGACGCCGACCAGCACCGGCACCTTGCCGATGCGCCGCCCCACCGACATCGCGGTCGCGACCGCCGTCTTCGACGACTTCTTGCCGCGCACGTTCTCGAGCAGCCGCATCACGTTGGCGGGGCTGAAGAAGTGCGTGCCGATCACGCTCTCGGGGCGCCGGGTGGCCGAGGCGATCTCGTCCACGTCGAGGGTAGAGGTGTTGGTCGCGAGCACCGCGTCCGCCTTGCAGATCGCGTCGAGCTTCGCGAACACTTCCTTCTTGATCGGCATCTCCTCGAACACCGCTTCGATCACGATGTCCGCGTCGGCCGCCCCCTTGAAGTCGGTGGTGCCGGTGATGAGCCCCATCCGCTTCTCGACGTCCGCCTGGGTCAGCCGGCCGCGCGACGCGGTGGCCTCGTAGTTCTTCCGCACGATGCCGAGCCCGCGATCGAGCGCATCCTGCGCGACCTCCACGACCGTGACCGGAATCCCGGCGTTCGCGAAGTTCATCGCGATGCCGCCGCCCATCGTACCGGCGCCGATCACCGCCGCCTTCTTGATCTCCTTGGCCGGCGTGTCGGCCGGGACGTCCGGGATCTTGGCCGCTTCGCGCTCGGCGAAGAAGAAGTAGCGCTGCGCCTTGGACTCGGGCGAGTTGAGCAGCTCCACGAACAGCTCGCGCTCGCGCTTGATGCCCTCGGCGAACGGCAGGTTCACCGCCGCCTCGACCGCCTTGATGCAGTTCTCCGGCGCGCGGAAGCCGCGCGTCTGGCGCGCCACGCTCTTCCTGAACTCGGCGAAGATCTCGGGCTTGCCGCGCGCCGGGGCGATCTTGTCGTCGAGGTCCCGGATCTTCTTGAGCGGTCGCCGTTCGCTGATCACCTTTTCCGCGAACGCGACGCCGCCGGCGGCGAGGTCGCCGTCGACGATCTCGTCGATGAGGCCGACCTTCAGCGCTTCGTCGGCGCCGATCGGATCGCCGCTCACGATCATCTGGAGCGCTTTCTGCGGACCGACGACCCGCGGCAGCCGCTGCGTTCCGCCCGCGCCCGGCAGGATCCCGAGCTTCACCTCGGGCAATCCGAAGCGCGCGCCCTTGGCGCCGACGCGATAGTGACAGGCCAGCGTGACCTCGAGCCCGCCGCCGAGTGCTGTGCCGTGAATGGCGGAGATCACCGGCTTGGGCGAGCCCTCGATCAGGTCGAGCACGGCGAAGAGCCCCGGCTCCACCGGCGGCTTGCCGAACTCGGTGATGTCGGCGCCCGCTATGAAAGTGCGACCGGCGCAGACGATGACGATCGCCTGGACCGCGCTGTCGGCGATCGCCTGCTGCATCCCGTCGTAGAGCCCCTTGCGTACGTGCTGGCTGAGCGCGTTGACGGGCGGGTTGTCGACGGTCAGCACGGCCACGCGGCCGCGGGTGCCGAGGTCTACGGACTGAGTGATCTTCGCCATGTGCGGCTCCTGATCGAGTCGAAAGTGGCGCCTATGATACTCGGGAACGACGCGGCCGGCTCAGCAGCCGAGCCGCGATGCGAGATCGACGAAATCGCTCGCGACCACGTCCCACTCCCGGACGGGCTTGATGTCCTTCGCCTGCCCCGGGCCGTGCTCTGACGGCCGCGGAACGAACGCCGTGCGCAGGCCGACTGAGCTGGCGGCCGCGAGATCGCCGTTGTGCGCGGCGACCATCATGCACTCTCCCGGCGCCAGTCCGAGCAGCGCCGCGGTCGTCAGGTACGTTTCGGGCTGGGGCTTGTAGTGGTGCGCGACCTCCGCGCCGAGGACCGCGTCCCACGGCAGTCCGCCGTACTTCGCCATGTTGACGATCAGCGCGACGTTGCCGTTCGAGAGCGTCGCCAGCACGAACTTCTTCTTGAGCCGGGTGAGACCGGGGACCGAGTCGGGCCATGGATCGAGGCGATGCCACGCACGGTTGAAGTGGTCGATCTCGGCCTCCGAGAGCCCCTTGATCGCGAACTGGGCCAGCAGCTTGTCGAGGCTTTCCCGATGGAGGTCGTCGAGCTTGGTCCACGCGCGCCGGCCGCCGCGCACCTCGTCCATCGCGGGCTGATAGAGCCCGCGCCAGGCGTCGGCGAACTTGGCCCAGTCGACGCTGAGCCTCTTCTTCTTGGCGAGCGCTTCGCCTTCGCGAATCAGACTGGACCGCCAGTCGACGACGGTGCCGAAGACGTCGAACGTGAGCGCTTTGACGTTGTCGATGGCCATGGGTGCTCCGATCTAGGCTGTGGGCGGTTGAGTGCGCTCGGCGGCGACTCGATGGTCGTGATTCTCGTAGTGCGCGCGGAGCACGTCGGCGCCGAAGTCGTTTCGCGGATCGTGCCAGACCGAATGGATGTGGTTGGCGCGGTTTTGCGAGTTGTCGTACTCGATGAGAAGGGTCGGCCCGTGCAGCCGATAGTAATGAGGCTGCCGGGGATCGATCGCGCCGGCCCACGCGAAGCGTACGCTCTCGACGCCCGCCTCGCGCATCCGGCGCAGCTCTTCGTCGGCAACGTCGCTGCGCATGTTGCGGGCGTAGGTCTCGACCAGGCGCATCGCCAGCGCCCGCTGCTCGGATCCGACCTCGCCGAGAGCGAGGCCGGCCGGCGTCTTCAGGCTGTCGGCCCGGCCCGGTCCGGTCACGATGTCGCCCGGCGACTCCGCCGCGATGACGAAACGGCCGCGCAGCCGCGGATCGATTCCGCGGGCCAGCGCGAACGCGAGATCCTGCTCGTCGGCCAGGGTGCGCAGGCCGCGCAGCGGCCCTCCCGGCACCTCGGCCGGATTCGCGCCGAAGAAAGCCGGAGTGACCGACACCGGACGGCCCGGGACGAGCGTGAAGTTGAGCGACAGGTGATGGCCTTCGAGGCGCCAGCCCCAGCGCCCGGCGGCGTCCGGCGTCCCGAAGATGCTCACGTAATACTTCTCCGGGTCGCGCAACAGCCCGCCGAAGGTCTCGAGCTGGCGCAACACGTCCTCGAGCTTCATCACGTTCGCGGCCTTGGCGTAGCCGACCTCGGACAGCGACGCCTTGATGAGCTCGTGCGCCGCGGCGCGGCCAGCCGCCGACATCTCCTTGAACGCCACACCGGAGCGCGAGCGCGGCACGTAGTGCCAGTTCATACGCTCGTCGTTGACGAAGGGAAACATGGCGGCGCGGCGCTGCCCCGCGTCGAGCGCCGAGAGCAGCG
>DATEMW010000170.1:0-7983 GCA_035275385.1 Candidatus Methylomirabilota bacterium
GACGTGGGATCCGACCACCAGAGCCCCTTGAAGGTCTTGTCGCGGTTCTTTTGCGCGCGTACCGAGTACTCGAAGACCTCGACCTTTGCGTTGACGCCCACGTCGCGCCACATCGCCTGGATGGCCTCGGACATCGGCTTGTCACCGGCCATGTACCCGGCCGTCGTCTCGATGACGATCTCCTCGCCCTTGTAGCCGGCCTTCTTCAGCCGTGCCTTGGCCTCGTTCGGGTTGAACGCGAGCGGGGGCAACGAGGCGTCGAAGTGATTGTCGCCCTTGGCGATCATGGAGTTCGGCGCGACTCCGCGGCCCCGCCAGAGCTCCTTGATGATCGCGTCACGGTCGATCGCCAGCGAGAGCGCCTGCTTCACGAGCGGATTGTTGAGCGGTGGCTGCTTCGAGTTCACGGCGAGGACGTAGAGGCCGCCGTAGAGGGCGCCGTTGACAGCCGTTCCGGCGTTGCCCTTGATTCGCTCGCCCTGGTCGGGCGGGACCTGAGTGATCAGGTCCACTTCGCCTTTGAGGAGCGCCGCCACGCGCGGAGCCATCTCGGGCAGCGCACGGACGATCAGACGATCGAAATCGACGCGGCCACCCCAGTAGTCCGGGTTCGCTTCCAGCACGATCTTGTCGTCCTTCGTCCACGAGACAAACCGCACCGGCCCTGTGCCGACCGGTTTCTGGTTGAACACGTCCGGACCGACCGATTCCACATACTTCTTCGGCACCATCTGGCCGCCGTAGAAGCCCAGACGTGCCGGGAGCAGCGGATCGGGCTTCTTGGTGTGGACGACGGCGGTGGTCGCGTCGGGTGTCTCGACCCGCTCGACCGTGGGCAGCACCGTGGTCACGCGATTGCCCTTCAGCGAGGTGTCGAGTGAGCGGTCGATACTGAACTTCACGTCGGCCGACGTGAAGGGATCGCCGTTGTGCCACTTGACGCCGGAGCGGAGCTTGAACACCCACGCCGTCTGGCCCTGGAGCTTCCACTCCGTCGCGAGGCTGGGCGCGAGCTTACCGTCTGGGCGGCGGCTCGTGAGGTTGTCGAAAATGTTGAACGAGATGCGGATATCGTTCGACGACGTGCTCAGGTGCGGATCGAGCGAGGCGATGTCGCCGCCCTGCGCGACGACGAGCTCGCGCTTCTGTGTCGTCTGCGCGCGAACGGCGGCCGGCAGGCCCGGGAGCGCGGCGGCCGCGCCGGCTGCGGTGATCTTCAGTACGTCACGTCGAGTCATCTTTCTCATGGGTTTCGCCTCCTCGGTTGTGCGCGCTGCCGGCCGTCGCGGGGATGGGGCCCGCCCGCCGAGGCGCGCCTACGAATCATGGTTCGCTGATCGGTGCGGGTCTATATGGGGGAGCTTTCCCGATCCTGTCAAGGCCCGGCCCGCTACGAAGCCGGCGCCGCCCCGGGTGCGGCCAGCGGAGAGCGCCGGACCCGAGCCTGCACGTCGCTGACCACGTTGCCGTCGAGCGTGATCTCCACCTCGTGCTGCTCGACCGACCAGCGACTGATGGTCGCGAGCCAGCCGAGCGCGCGCCGGCCCTGGGGGGCAACGCGTCGGCCGCGGTAGATCAGAGTGCGGCGGCCTGGCGCCGTCAGCTGCTCGTGCTCCTCGACGTCGGGCCCGCAGTATCGCAGGACTTCCTCGGCGGTCGTAACCCCGGGCACGATGCGCGCGAGCGTGTCGCGCGAGAGGACGACCCCGGTCTCGCGCTCGGCGCCGCCCGGCCCGAACTGGACGCGCCCCTTCAGCGCGGCGCTCGCCCGGCGCACGACCGACATGAAGATCGGCATCGCGAGGTTGCCGAGCGCGAAGAACGCGATCGGGATCAGGACGGGCGCCCAGGACCGCATCCCGCGGAAGTAGCCGAACTGCACGGTCAGCACCTGGGGATTGATGCCCTCGGAGCTGTCGAGGAACAGCGTGATCTCCTCGGTCGAATCGAGCGTCTCGCTGAGCCGGCGGCGCGCCGAGCCGGGATAGAACTCGTAGATCTTCAGATGATCGGCGTCGGTCAAGTTGACGAGGAGCTGAGAGGGATCGTCGGCCAGCCGGACGACGCGGTCGCGGCGCTCGAAGTAGACCGGGAACAGCGCGCGCGCCCGCACGTCGTTGAACGTGAGCGAGATCGTGTGCTGCGGGCCCCAGAACAGGTCCTCGATCCACGTCGCCTTGCGCCGCTTCATGAGATCCGTCAGCTCCATCCTGAGGTTCATCTGCCACGTGCGGTTGGCCAGGAGCGGTGTCCACGGGATGCGCACGTACGTCACGGGCCCCGTGAGTCCGAGCGGGCCGCCCTGGCGCACGAACGTGACGAACGGCGCGCCGCCCTTGATCGGCTCGGGCGGCAGCTCCTCGCCGATCCGGTAGAGGCTCTTGGCCAGGAGCGGCAGCCGGCCTTCGGCGATCGGGGTGAAGCCGCGCGCTTTCACGTAGGCGGCCAGCGCGGGGTCCGCCGCGCCGGGGCTCGAGTCGCCGTCGACCGCATTCGGCCACAGGAGGTAGAGGTCCTGCTCGACGGCCGCGCCGGCCATGTTCGGTGGGATCGTCAAGCTCCACAGCACATCGAGCGTCACGACTTCGGTCTCGGGCGTCACGGTCGCCCGCACGAAGAGCGGACCGATCATGAATTCGGGATTCGGCCGCGAGGCGAGGAAGACCTGAGCGTGGCAGACCTCGGACGTCGCCGCGGCGATCAGCAGAGTGATGACCCAGACGACGAGACGGCCCATCGTCGGATGCCGTCAGGCCGTCCCAGGCTGGCTGAGCTTGCTCCGATGGACCTGGGCCTGGACGTCGCGCACGCGGTCGCCCTCCAGCTCGATCTCGACCTCGTGATGCTCCATGTCCCACTGATTCACGGTCGAGAGCCAGCCGAAACGGCGGGCACGGCGCGGGACCGCGCGCTTGCCGCGATAGACCAGGGTGCGGCGTCCCGGCTCGTTGAACTTCTCGCGCTCCTCGGGCGCGGGGCCACAGAGGTCCAGCACCTGGGCCTGGGTCGTCTCGCCGGGCGCGATGCGCGCGAGGGTCTCGCGCGACACGATGGTGCCGGTCTCGCGCTGGCCGGGCGCGCCGCCTGGTCCGAACTGGAAGCGACCCTGGAGCCGGGCGCCGATCGTCTTGACGAGCATCGTGACCAGCGGCCCGGCGACGTTGCCCAGGACGAAGAAGAGCGCGGCGAAGAGGAGCGGTGACCACGCCTTCCAGCCCGTGAAGTACCCGAACTGCACCGAGAGTACCTGAGGCCGGAGCCCCTCCGACGGATCCAGATATGCCGAGACGATCTCGGTCTCGCGCCGCGTTTCGCTCGGGCGCCGCTGGCTCGAGCCCGGATAGACCTCGTGGATCTTCAGATGCGTGGAGTCCGCGAAGTTGATGATGAGCTGGGAGGGATCCTCCGAAAGATGCACGATCCGATCGCGATACGCGAGATAGACCGGAAATGTCGCCCGCGTCCTGACGTCGTTGAAGCCCAGGGTGATCACGTGGCGCTCGCCCCAGAGCGTGTTCTCGAGCCACGTGGCCTGCTTCTGCCGCCGGAGTCCCGTCAGTTTCATCCGGAGCTCGACGAGCCAGCTGCGATCGACGAGCCGCGGCGTCCACGGGATCTTGATCCAGCTCGCCGGCGTGCCCTGCCCGAGCGGGCCCGCCTCGCGCGTGTACGCGACGAACGGCGCGCCCCCGGCGATCGGCTCGGGCTTCTGGCGCTCGCCCCCCGCGAAGATGGCGCGCGCCGCGAGGGGCAGCCGGCCCTCGCGGAGCACCTGGAACCCGCGCCCTTCGACGGTGCGGCGCACCTCGGGATCCGGCGCGCCGGGCACCAGCTCTCCGTCCACCTCGCCCGGCCAGAGTAGATAGAGGCTCTGTTCGACCGCGCCGGCCTTGACCGAGGCCGGCACGACGAGACTGAAGAGCAGGCTGACCTCGATCGGGCCCGGCTTTGGCCCGACGCTGGCCCGGACCGAGAGCGGCCCGACCATGAATTCGGGCTTCGGCTGCGTCGAGAGAAAGACCTGCCCGTGCGCGGCGGCGGGCGCGGCGACGAGCAGCAGCGCCGCGAGAAGCGCGCGGCTAGATTTTGACAGGCGTGAACTCACGCGTGTAGTGGCCGTCGAGCGGGAGCTTCTTCTTGATCAGGCCGTACTCGAGCAGGGTGTCCTGCATCACGCCCAGCGCCTCGACGTTGATGCTGCCGTCGACCGGCAGCAGCGGGCCGGAGATCTTGTGGGCGCCGAGCACGGCCTCGGGGCTCCATCCGAGCTTCTTGGACACGAGCGCCGCCGCGTCCTTGGGGTTCTCGCGCATCAGCTTGATCGCGCGGAACAACGCGCGCTGGCTCTTCTTGATCGCGTCGGCCTGCTTGGCGATGGCGTCCTCCGACGCGTACTGGATCTGGCTGATCCACTTCGGCGTGACCGAGTCCAGGCGCAGGAGGACCTTCGATTTGCCCTGCAGCTCGGTCACGGCGCCGCCGTCGCCCCAGACGTAGGCGGCGATCTCCTTGCGCGCCAGCGCCGCAAGCTGCGCGTCGAGCCCGCCGAGGCCGACGACCTGCACGTCCTTGTCGGGATCCCAGCCCTCTTTCTTGGCGACCATGCGCGCAAAGACCCACGTGGTCGCGCCCACCCGGGTGACGCCGATCGCTTTGCCCTTGAGGTCGCCGACCTTCTGGACGTCGGACGCCACGTTCAAGGTGAAGTGGTTGCCCTCGGTGTGGGTGGCGATCATCTTGATCGGCGAGCCGGCCTCGCGGAAGACGAAGATGTCAGTGCTGCCGGTGATCCCGATGAGGCACTCGCCGGCCATCACGGCCTTGAGCAGATCCGGTCCGCCGCGGAACGGCACGAACTCGGCCGCGAGCCCCTCGTTCTTGAACAATCCCTGGTCGAGGGCCACGATGACCGGCCCCGCCATCGAGTAGTCTCCGAGCACCGCGGTCCCGATCTTGACCGAGGTCTGCGCGCGGGCGACGCGCGCGGCGAGCGGCGTCGCGGCCGTCGCGAGGGCGGTGGAGAGCAACCTCCGGCGGGTGATCACGGGCATGGCTCTTGGCCTCCTTTGCAGGCGCGCCTCGTGCTTCGCACTGCGGCGGCGCACTACCTTCGCAGGCGCGCCTCGTGCTTCGCGCTGCGGCTGCGCACAGCCTTGACTTTCCCTGGGTACGCGGTGATCGTACAACCTCGTGAGCGTGCTCGACAATTTGTCTTGTGAGGCGAGGCTTTCCCGGTGACCGCGACGCCGGTGACCTACGAGGTCCGCGACGGCGTCGGCTGGATCACCTTGAACCGGCCGGAGGTTCTCAACGCGCTGTCGACCGAGCTCGCGGCCGCGCTCGCCGATCACGCCGAGGCCGCCGCGGGTGACCCTCGCGTGAGCGAGGTGGTCGTGCGCGGCACCGGGCGCGCGTTCTGCTCGGGCATGGACCGAACGGCGCTGGCCGCCGGCTCGATCGGCGAGGCGTTCTACCGGCACTGGAGCCGCGCGCTCGATCGCCTGGAGGACATGCCGAAGATCACGCTTGCGGTGTTGCACGGCTATTCGATCGGCGGCGGGCTGCAGCTGGCGCTCGCGTGCGATCTGCGCCTGGCGACCGATGACGCCGTGCTCGGTCTGGGCGCGACGCGCCACGCCCTGGTCCCCGACGGCGCCGTGCTCCGGCTCGCGCGGGTGATCGGCGTCGGCCGCGCCAAGGAGCTGGCGCTCCTGAACGACCACGTGAGCCCGGCCGAGGCGCGCGCGATGGGTCTCGTCAACTGGGTGTGCGCGCCGAGCGAGCTCGATCGCACGCTCGCGTCGGTCATCGACAAGGCGCGCAGCGCGGCGCCGACGGCGACGGCCCACACCAAGCGGCTGCTCCACGAGTCGTTCCACCGCGACCCGCGCGCGATCCTCGAGGAAGTCCTGCGCGCGCAGGCCGAGTGCGTCGACTCGTGGGAGATGGACGAGGCCAATCGAGCGTGGCGCGAAAAGCGCGAGGCCCGTTTCTTCCCGCCGCCGGACCGGCCGTCGCGCGATGGCTGACGATCTCATCCTCGAGACCGAGGCGCTCACCAAGGAGTTTCGCGGATTCGTGGCCGTGAAGGACGTGACGCTCCGCGTGCGGCGCGGCACGATCCACGCGCTCATCGGCCCCAACGGCGCCGGCAAGACGACCTGCTTCAACCTCCTGACCCACTTCCTCTCGCCCACCCGCGGGCGCATCCGGTTCAACGGGCGCGACATCACGGGCTCGCGGCCCGCGGACATCGCCCGGCTCGGGCTCGTCCGCTCGTTCCAGATCTCGGCGGTGTTCCCGCACCTGACGGTCCTCGAGAACGTGCGCGTCGCGCTGCAGCGCACGCGCGGCGGCTCGTTCGACTTCTGGCGGTCGGAGCGCGTGCTCGACCGGCTCAACGGCCGCGTCCGCGAGCTGATCGAGGCGGTGGGGCTGACGGCGTTCGCCCACACGACGGCCGTCGAGCTGCCGTACGGCCGCAAGCGTGCGCTCGAGATCGCGACGACGCTCGCGCTCGACCCGGAGATGATGCTGCTGGACGAGCCGACCGCCGGCATGGCGCACGAAGACGTCGAGCGGATCTCGGCGCTGATCAAGCGCGTGGCGGCCAATCGCACGGTGCTGATGGTCGAGCACAATTTGAGCGTGGTCGAGAATCTCTCGGACACGATCACGGTGCTGGCCCGCGGCGAGATCCTGGCCGAGGGCGACTACGGGAGCGTGGCGCGAAACCCCGACGTGATCCAGGCCTACATGGGATCCGGCCGTGGCTGAGCCGCTGCTCTCCGTGCGCGATCTCCACGCCTGGTATGGTGAGTCGCACATCCTGCACGGCGTCGATTTCGAGATCCGCCCCGGCGAGATGGTCACACTGCTCGGGCGCAACGGCGCCGGCAAGACGACCACCTTGAAATCGATCATGGGGATCGTCGGCCGGCGGCGCGGCTCGGTCCGGCTCGGGGGCCGCGAGCTGATCGCGCTGCCGTCGAACCGGATCGCGCGACTCGGCATCGCGTTCTGTCCCGAAGAGCGCGGGATCTTCTCGAGCCTCACCGTCGAGGAGAACCTGTTGCTGCCGCCGGTGATCGGCCCGGGCGGACTCGGCCTTCCGGCGATCCACGAGCTCTTTCCGAACCTCCGCGAGCGGCTCCGCGCCGGCGGAACGACCTTGTCGGGCGGCGAGCAGCAGATGCTGGCGATCGGCCGGATCCTCCGCACCGGCGCGCGCCTCCTGCTGCTGGACGAGCCGACGGAAGGGCTGGCGCCGGTCATCGTCGAGCAGATCGGGATCACCTTGCGGCGGCTCAAGAGCGAAGGGTTCACCGTGCTCCTGGTGGAGCAAAACTTTCGCTTCGCCGCGACCGTCGCCGATCGCCACTACGTGATGGAGCACGGCCGCGTCGTGGACATGATTCCCAACGCCGAGCTCGCCGACAGCATGGACAAGCTGCACGACTATCTCGGCGTCTGACGCCGCCGGCGTCGACGCCGTCAAAAGGAGCGACGCATGACCATCGCACGCATCGTGGCAGTCCTCGGGGTGCTGAGCCTGGCCGCCGGCCCGGCGGCCGCCCAGATCTCCGACGGCGTCATCAAGGTCGGAGTCCTCAACGATCAGTCGAGCCTCTACGCCGATCTGGCGGGCCAGGGCTCGGTGGTCGCGGCGCGGATGGCCGTCGAAGACTACGGGGCCGCCGCCAAGGGGCTCAAGGTCGAGATCGTGACCGCCGACCACCAGAACAAGGCCGACGTCGGCTCGCAGATCGCGCGGCAGTGGTACGACGCCGAGAAGGTCGACGCGATCTTCGACGTGCCGAACTCCGGCGTCGCGCTGGCCGTCAACCAGATCACGCGCGACAAGGGCAGGGCCTTCATCGTCTCCTCGGCCGCGTCGTCCGATCTGACCGGCAAGTCGTGCTCGCCCAACACGATCCACTGGACCTACGACACATGGGCGCTGGCCAACGGCACCGGCAACGC
>DATEMW010000171.1:0-4089 GCA_035275385.1 Candidatus Methylomirabilota bacterium
GCAATCAGACCTCGACTGTGGGGCGTGGTCCGGGCATTCTTGTGGACGTCCATTCGAGATCCCTCCGGCGGACAAGTGGTCGTTTGGCGACAACCACCTTCGCAGAGAGGTCTCGGATGGACAATCTGTTGAGACACCACAACTAGCGCGCGGCGAGGATGTGCCGGTCCTTCAGCGCGTCGATCACCACGTCGACGTACTGGGCGATCTCCTTCCTGATGTCGCCCGGCTGCTGCGTCTGCACCGTGCCGCTCCAGACGAGCTGACTGCGCTTCACATCGTAGAGGCTCGTCTCCGAGATGTAGACGTCGTACTGGTAGACGGTCGGCGGCTCGTAGTAACCCGACCAGGCGCCGTAGTAGCCGCGATAGAAGCCGTAGGGTGGTCCTGGCGCGTACATGCCCGGCCTGACCTCGGTCTTCTGCTCCACCTTGACCATCCGCGTCGTGATCGTCGCGTCCACGTTGGCCTGTCGCACGCCCTCGTTCAGGCGCGCTTCCTCGACGGGTCCATCTTCGGGCAGGAACAGATAGCTCGGGACGGCGTCGACGCCCCGCTCCTTGAGGCGGGCCACGAACTCGTCTTCGAACGTGCGCCGGATGCTCGGCTGCTTGGTGATCCCGATGACCATGATCCGATTGAAGTGGGGCGCCGCGTACTCGGGGTTGCTCCACTGATTGACGACGCGCGACGAGCCGCAGCCGGGGGCGAGCGCCACCAGGGCCAGAGCGAGTCCAAGCACGACGAGCCGAGCACCGCGCATGACGACTCTCCTTCGCTGAAGTATACGCGGCGGCGCACACGCGGTTCCCGCTGGTCTCCAGGTGGGTGAAAACACCGCGGGCACCCCGATGGGTGCCCGCGATCGATCAGGTGCGGCCCGGCGCCGAGCGCGCCGGGCGCCCGGACGGTGCTAGCGGATCTGCTTGTGCGTGAACTCCGCGATCATGTCGAGAGCGCGGTTCGAGTTCGGTGAGCCGACCTTGCGCATGATGAAGCCCTGGCCCTCGCCCTCGAAGAGCTCGAGGTCGACCACGCCGCCGGCCTTGCGATAGGCCGCCACGAAGCGATCGAGATGCGGCCGCGGATGCGCGCCATCGTCGGTGCCCTGCAGATAGAGGACCGGCGGCATCTGTACCTTCTCGCCGCGCTCGAGCGCGCTGGCCGGCGCGCCCTCGTCCATCGCCTCCTCGGTCTTCCAGTACGCGTCGTGGCACGGGATGAGCTCGTCGGGGTTCACTGGCGTCGGCCCGCCCTTGGCCTTGAGGTCCTTCGCGTAGCGATACCGGCCGATCGGATCGATGACCGGCGAGGTCATGATCACGCAGCGCACGGTCGCATCGAGATTCGGCGCCGTCGCCAGGGGCAGCGCGCTGTAGCGTGGGTCGAACGGCCGCATCGCCAGCAGCATCGCCTGGTGCCCGCCGCTCGAGTTGCCCATCGAGCCGACCATGTCGGGCCGCCCGCCCAGCTCGACCGCGCGGGACTTGATCCAGCGAATCCCGTAGTGGATGTCCTGGAACGACGCGGGATAGGGCGCCGTCGGCGGCTGCCGCCAGTCGAGCGTCGCCACGATCACGCCGGTCTTGGCGAGCGCCTCGTGGATCACCTTGTCGCCGTGGCGATCCGACCGGCACCAGGCACCGCCGTGGAGCTCGACCATGATCGGGAACGGGCCCGAGCCCTGCGGCCGGTAGATGGTCGCGAGATACGGAGTGGTGCCGTGACGGAGGTACTCGACGTCCTCGACCTTGACCTCGTAGCTCATGCTGTTCTCCATTCATAGGCGCGCCTCGGCCGGCGGGTCCCCAGCCCCGCGACGGCCTGCAGCGCGCACTGCCTTGGAACGTCTCGACCGGCGGGGCCCCGGCCCCGCTCCCGGTCGTAGAGTATCCTGCCGCATATGGCGAAGCCAAGACGGATCGACGGAATCGGCGCGTCGGTCAAGCGCCGCGAGGATCTGCGGCTTTTGACCGGGCGCGGACGCTATGCCGAAGACGTCAGCGCGCCGGGGCAGGCGTACGCGGCGTTCGTACGCTCGCCGCACGCGCACGCCGACGTCATCTCGCTCGACGCGAAGCCGGCGCTCGCGATCGCGGGCGTGCTGGGCGTGTTCGGCGGCCGTGATCTCGTCGCGGACGGCGCCGGTCCGATCCCGACCTTGATCGCCGAGCGCGGCGGCGGCATCAAGAGCCGCGATGGCTCGGCGTTCGCCGAGCCCGTCTGGCATCCGCTCGCGATCGACCGCGTGCGCCACGTCGGCGAACCGGTCGCGATCGTGATCGGCGCCAGCGCCGCCGCCGCGCGGGACGGCGCCGAGGCCGTCCGGGTGCGCTACGCCGAGAAGCCCGCCGTGGTCGACGCGGTCGCCGCGCTCGCGCCCGGCGCGCCGCGGCTGCACGACGGCGTCGCGGACAATCGCGCCTACGACTGGGAATGCGGCGATCCCGAGGCGACGGCGCGGGCGATCGCGTCGGCGGCGCACGTCACCCGGTTGACGCTGGTCGACAACCGGCTCGTCACGTGCTTTCTCGAGCCGCGCGCGGCGCTGGCCGAGTGGGACGCCGCGGCAGGACGCTACACGCTCCACGCCGGCCTGCAGAGCGTGCACCAGCTGGCGGCGAACCTCGCGCGGGTCCTCGGCGTCGCGGCCGACCGCGTGCGCTGCGTGACCGGCGACGTCGGCGGCGGCTTCGGATCGAAGATCCAGGTCTATCCGGAATACGTAGCGCTCGCGTGGGCGGCGCGCCGCTTGAATCGCTCGGTGAAGTGGGTCTCGACGCGCTCCGAGGGCTTCACGAGCGACGTGCAGTCGCGCGACCAGCTGCTGCGGGGGGAGCTGGCGCTCGACGCGGCCGGCCGGATCATTGCGCTGCGCGTGCACTCGACGACGAACCTCGGGGCGTACGTGGCGCCGAGCATCCCGATCTCGACGCTCTCGAACATGGAGCGGATGATTTCGGGGCTCTACGCGATCCCCACGATTCACCTTCGGGTCGAGGGTGCCTGCACCAACACCGTGCCGATCAACGTCTATCGAGGCGTGGGGCGGCTCGAGTGCGTCTACACCGTCGAGCGCCTGGTCGAGCGCGCGGCGCGCGAAACCGGGCGCGACCGTGTGGCGCTGCGCCGCGCCAACATGGTGCGGACGTTTCCGTATCGCACCGCGACCGGCGCCGTCTACGACTCGGGCGACTACGTCGCGCGCCTCGACGAGGCGCTCGAGGTGGCCGACGTCGCGGGCTTCGCCGCGCGCCGCGCCGAGTCGACCCGGCGCGGCCGGCTGCGTGGGCTCGGTATCGGCCCATACCTCGAAGGCACCGGCGGCGTGCCTCAGGAGTTCGCCGAGGTGCGCGTGCTGCCCGAGGGCGTCGTCGAGGTGCCGATCGGCGCCTTGTCGCAGGGGCAGGGCCACGAAACCGTCTTCGCGCAAGTGGTCGCCGAGCGGCTCGGCGTTCCGTTCGATTCGGTCAGGATCGTGATGGGCGACACCGACCGGGTCGCGAGAGGCGTCGGCACGTTCGCCTCGCGGTCGATGGTGCGGGCCGGGAGCGCGGCGGTCGAGGCCTCGGACGGCCTGATCGCGATGGGGCGCACGATGGCGGCGCGTCTACTCGAGGCGGCCGCCGGCGATATCGAATACGACGACGGCGCCTTCCGCGTGGTCGGCACCGACCGCGCCATCGGCATCTTCGAGGTCGCGCGCGCGGCTGCGGCCGGCCGGCTGCCGGCCGAGCTCGGCACCACGCTCGGCGCCGCGCGGATGCACGAGAACCCGGCGTTCGCGTTCGCGAACGGCTGCGAGGTGTGCGAGCTCGAGGTCGATCCAGAGACCGGCGCCGTCCAGATCCTGGCGCTCACGATGGTCGACGACTCCGGCCGCTCGGTGAATCCGATGATCGTGCACGGCCAGATGCACGGCGCGGTGGCCCAGGGCATCGGCCAGGCGCTGACCGAGCGGTGCGCGTACGATCCCGCGACCGGGCAGCTTCTATCCGGCTCGTTCCTCGACTACGCGATCCCGCGCGCCGACGAGCTGCCGTCGATCTCGGTCACGAGCCGCGACGTGCCGAGCCCGACGAACCCGCT
>DATEMW010000172.1:0-7752 GCA_035275385.1 Candidatus Methylomirabilota bacterium
GCACCATCAAGGCAACGGCAGAGCATCGACTTCTCTCGGGGTTGGGCTGGATCACGGTGGCGCAGCTGCGAGTCGGTGATTGCCTCGCGATCACCGAGCCGATCGCGTCCGAGTGTTGGCCGGACTACGACGCCGCGATTCACGCCGAGCCGCCGGACGACGTCGAGCTGCGCGCCGCCGCATCGAGCGATCTGTTCTGGGACCGGATTGTGAGCATCGAGCCGGCCGGCGAGGAGGAGGTATACGACCTCACGGTGCCGGGACCGGCGTCGTGGCTGGCTGACGGAATCGTCAGCCACAACTCGGGAGCGCTCGAGCAGGACGCTGACGTCATCCTGTTCCTGTACCGCCAGTCGCAGTACAAGGAAGACCTGCCGCCGGAGGAGAGGAACATCGCCGAGGTCATCATCGGCAAGCAGCGCAACGGCCCGGTCGGCACGGTCAAGGTGGTTTTCCTGCCGCAATACGCGCGGTTCGAGAATGTCGCGGAGCAGCACCGCCAGCCGCAGCCGTTTTAGCTCTTGAGAGCGGCTCGTCGTATGATGACTCAGTGCGTCTGAGTCGGCTCAAGCGTCTGTTCGTCGGGAGCCCACTTCCGACCGCGCAGTCGCGCCACGAACGGCTGGCCAAGTCGACGGCGCTCGCGGTCTTCGCCTCCGACGCGCTGTCTTCGGTCGCGTATGCCACCGAGGAAATCCTGCTGGTGCTGGTGCTGGCGGGGACGGTCGCGCTCAGCTACTCGCTGCCGATCGCGATCGCGATCTCGATCCTGATCGCCATCGTCGTCTCGTCGTACCGGCAGACGATCCGCGCGTATCCCCAGGGCGGTGGCGCCTACATCGTCAGCAAGGACAACCTGGGCGTGCCGGCCGGACTGGTGGCCGGCGCCGCGCTCCTGATCGACTACGTCTTGACCGTCGCGGTGAGTGTCGCGGCCGGGATCGCCGCCCTCACCTCCGCCGTCCCGGCGCTGTTTCCGTATCGGCCGTGGCTCTGCGTCGTCGCGGTCGTCGGCATCGCGGTCGCGAACCTGCGCGGCATCCGCGAGTCGGGCAAGCTCTTCGCGGCGCCGACCTATCTCTTCATCGGCAGTCTCACCGTGCTGATCGTCTACGGCGGAATCGGCGCGGTATTCGATTTTCTGCCCGAGGCCCCCTATCAGCGGCATCCGCCAGGCCTGGAGGGCGTCGGGCTCCTCCTGTTCCTCCGCGCGTTCGCGTCGGGCTGTACGGCGCTCACCGGGGTCGAAGCCGTCTCCGACGGAGTGCCCGCGTTCAAGCCGCCGGAAGCGAACAACGCGCGGATCGTGCTGACGGTGCTGGGAGTGATCCTGATCGCGTTGTTCCTCGGCATCACGTTCCTGGCGTACGACTTCGGGATCGCGCCCCGGCCCGAGGAGACCGTCGTCTCGCAGCTCGCGCGCCACGTCTTCGGCGGCGGGGCGATGTATTTCGAGATCCAGGCGGTCACGATGATGATCCTGCTGTTGGCCGCCAACACCTCCTTTGCCGACTTCCCGCGCCTGTCGTTCTTCCTGGCGCGCGATCGGTTCATCCCGCGCCAGTTCGCGACGCAGGGCGACCGGCTCGTGTTCTCGAACGGCATCCTGATCCTGAGCGGGCTGGCCGCGCTGCTGCTCGTGATCTTCGGCGGCGATACCCACGCGCTGATCCCGCTGTACGCGGTCGGCGTCTTCCTCTCGTTCACGCTCTCGCAGGCGAGCATGGTGCGGCGCTGGCTCCGGCTGAAAGAAGCGGGCTGGCGGTGGCGCTGGTGGCTGAACGCGGTCGGCGCGCTGGTGACCGGCCTGGTGATGCTCACGATCGCCGCCACGAAGTTCACGCACGGTGCGTGGATCGTGGTGCTACTGATCCCCACACTCGTTGTCATCTTTGCGATCGTGCACCGGCACTACGAGGAGGTCGCCGAGCAGCTGTCGCTCGACGCCTTCTCGCCGCCGCCGCCGATGACGAACACGGTTCTCGTCCTGGTGGGCGACATCCATCGCGGGGTCATCAAGGCGATCCAGTACGCGCAGACGCTCTCGCCCAATGCGAAGGCGGTCTTCGTCGAGACCGACCCCGAGCGCACGCGCCGGCTCGAGGAGAAGTGGGGCAAGTACGGGATGGGCGTGCCGCTGATCGTGCTGACGTCACCCTATCGCTCGCTGCTCGGGCCGCTGACCAAGTACGTCGACCACTTGCGAGACCAGGGCGAGAACCACGTCATCACGATCGTCCTGCCCGAGTTCATCCCCGCCCGGTGGTGGCAGCTCGGCCTGCACAACCAGACGGCGTTCCTGATCAAGGGCGCGATGTTGTTCAGAAAGAACGTCATCGTCACCGACGTGCCCTACCACCTCGTGCACTGAGACGCTGCCAGCCCGCGAGCGTCTGGGCGGCTCCCGGCCCGACCCGCCGGGGCGCGCGCAACTCTCTGGTACACTCGAAGGCCGCGTGATCATTCGATGAAAATCGTTCTGGCTCCCGATGGCCCGCTGGACGTCCGCGGGACGCTCGCGCGCTACCACCTCTGGGGGGAGGATCCGACCAACCGGATCGCGGACGACGTCTTCCGTCGCGTGCTCCGGCACGCCGGACGTCTCATTCCCTACGAGGTTCGGTGGAGCGGGTCTGTGGACGACGCGCGGATCACGATCCGCCTTTCGGGCTCCGATGCCGCCGCGGGCGCCGCCGCCGTCGCCGAGGTGCGACGTCTGCTCGGCCTCGACCTCGATCTCGCCGCGTTCTATCGAATGGCGAAGGCCGACCCCGCGCTTGCCACCTTGATCGAGCCGCTCTATGGGCTGCGCCCCACGTTGTCGCCCACGCCGTTCGAGATGCTCGTGGGGTCGATCACCGCCCAGCAGGTGAACCTTTCGTTCGCGTTCGCCTGCCGCGCGCGGCTCGTGCGCCGCTTCGGGACGCCGGTGCGCGTCGGCCGCGAGACGGTGTGGGCGTTTCCCGAGCCCGCGCGGCTCGCCACGGTGCGCGTGCGTGAGCTGCGCGCGCTGAAGTACTCCACGCGCAAGGCGGAGTACATCCGCGATCTCGCGCGCGTGATCGTCTCGGGGACCCTGGATCTGCAGGCGATCTGCGTCGCCGAATCGGCGCTGATCATCGAGCAGCTCACCGCGCTGCGCGGCCTCGGCCGCTGGACCGCGGACTGGTTCCTCGCGCGTTGCCTGGGGCGCGGCGACGTTTGCCCGGCCGGCGACCTCGCGGTCCGCAAGGCGTTCGATCACTACTACGGCCGCGGGCGCACGCTGAGCGAGCTGGCCATCCGCCGCCGCGCGCGCGGATGGGGCGAGCACCAGAACCTCGCGGTGCACTACCTCTTGGCCGGGATGCGCCTGCAGCGGCCGAGCATCGGCGGAGGAACGTGAAGAAGACCACCGGACTCAAGATCATCGGCCAGCCCGATCCGGGCGTGCCCAAGGACGTTCACCTGGTCGGACGGTACGCGCTCGGTGTGGACTGGGCGGACGGCCACGGATCGATCTATCCCTTCGAGCGGCTGCGGCTGGACTGCGCGTGCGGTCGGTGCAGCGCGCTCGAGGAGCTCGCCGCGGATATGACGTGGCCCGCCGAGATCAAACGGACCGACGCGGGCCTCCACGTGACGTGGGTCGACCAGCACGCGAGCCTTTATCCGTATCCCGCCCTTCGCACGCTTTGCCGCTGCGCCGGCTGCACCGGCGGCCATTGATGCACGACGAGGCGCGCAAGCGCTGGGTCTTCGTCGGCATCATGCTGTCGATCTTTCTGGCGGCGATCGAATCCACCGTTGTCGCGACCGCGATGCCGACCGTCGTGGCGAGCCTCGGCGGGATTCGCATCTACTCGTGGGTCTTCTCCGGATTTCTCCTCACCCAGACGGTGACGATGCCGCTCTGGGGCCGGTTCTCGGACCTCTACGGCCGGCGCCCGATCTACCTCGCTGGGCTCGCGACGTTCCTGGTCGGTTCGGCGCTGTCCGGCGCGTCCCAGAACATGGTGCAGCTGATTCTGTTCCGGATGGTGCAGGGGCTCGGCGCCGGCGCCCTGATGACGTTGGGCTACACGATCATCGGCGAGCTGTATGGTCTCGAGCGCCGCGCGCGCATGCAGGGCTACATCTCGAGCGTCTGGGGGCTCGCCTCACTGATGGGGCCGTGGGCCGGGGGTGTGCTCACCGATCATGTGTCGTGGCGCTGGGTCTTCTACATCAACCTGCCGTTCGGCGTCGTCGCGATGGCGCTGATCGCTACGGCGCTGACCGTCGCGGCCAAGCCCGCTCGGCGACCCGTCATGGACGGCGTCGGCGTGGGACTCTTCGCGGCCGGCGTCTCGGCGCTCCTGCTCGGTATCGTCGAGGCCGGCCGCGTCGGATCCTGGTCGCGCGTTGACGTCGTCGGCCTGCTCGTCCTGGGCGCGCTCGTGCTCGTCGCGTTCGTCGTGGTCGAGCAGCGAGCGGTCGAGCCGATCGTGCCGCTCAGGTTGTTCAAGAACCGGATGGTCCTGGCCGCCGTCGTCACGCGGTTTCTCGCGGGCATGGCGATGTTCGGCGCGCTCTCCTTCGTGCCGCTGTTTCTCCAGTCGGTGACGGGCGCCAGTGCCACCGGCGCCGGCCTGGTGCTGACGCCGTTCGTCCTCGGCTGGGTGGCGATGTCGGTGCTCAGCGCGCGGCTGGTTCTTCGCGTCGGATATCGCACCGTCGTGGTGGCGGGGATGGCGAGCCTCACCGTGGCGTTCCTGTTCTTCCAGCGGTGGTCGGTCACGCTCACCTCCGGCAGCGCGATGTTCGACGTCTTGCTCGCCGGCATCGGGATGGGCATGGTGGTCGTCCCGATGCTGATCGCGGTTCAGAGCGTCGTCGCGCGGAGCGATCTCGGCGCCGCGACGTCGCTGACGCAGTTCTTCATGTCGATCGGCGGGGCGCTTGGGCTCTCGCTGATGGGCGCCGTGATGGCGCAGCGGCTCCACGCGGGGCTGCCGATGGTCGAGGCGCTGCATGGCGTATTCGTGGTCGGCTTCGGCGTCTGCGTGCTGGCGCTGGCGTCGTCGTTCATGGTGCCGTCCGGGCGCGCCCAGGACCTGGCCCGGAGCGAGCTGCGCGGCGAGCCGACGCGTGTGGGAGGATGAACCATGGCTGGTGATGCGCCGCTTCTCGAGCGGTTGGCCGAGCTGCCCGCGGTGCCCGCGGCGGCGGCCGTGGAGCTCCTCGAGCGGCTCGGGCAGCCCCAGGCCGACCCGGTCATCGGCCCGCTCTTCGGCGTCGACGAGGACGGTGACGTCGGTGTGAGTCCGCTGGTTCCCGCGGTGCTCAAGCAGCTCAGCGATCGCAAGGAGCTCACGTGCTACGCGGCGCTGATCGAGGGGCTGACCGGCGTCTGGAACGCCGCGGTCCGTGCGGCGGTCGTGGCGCGACTGCGCGCCTCGGGTCTGCCGGCCGACGATCTCTTGCTGAAGCTCGGAGCGCTGTCGCCGACCCTGGGCTTCACCGCCGAAAAGCCGGAGTGGGCGCGTGAGTGGCTGGCCGATCCATTCACGCAGGACGCGCTGCTCGTGCAGCAGTGCGTGGTGCGGATGCTGCTGGCGCTGCGCACGATGGCCGACGCGCGCGCCGCCGAGCTGTCGACGACGATTGGTTGACACCCGTTCGAGTTCAGGAGAGTAGACATGGCTACGGTTCCAGAGAGCTATCGGGATCTGCTGACGAAGAAATCGTTCGCCCACGTCGCGACCGTCGGCGCGGACGGAGCGCCGCAGGTGACGCCCGTGTGGGTCGACTACGACGGCACGCACGTCCGGTTCAACACCGCGCGCGGGCGGGTGAAGGACAAGAATCTCCAGCGCAACCCGAAGGTCGCGCTGTCGATCCAGGATCCGGACAACCCGTATCGGTATCTGCAGATCCGCGGTCGGGTCGTCGAGGTGACCGAGAAAGGCGCCGACGAGCACATCGACGCGCTGGCGAAGAAGTACACCGGCCGTGATAAGTACGCCAATCGCCGCCCCGGCGAGGTGCGCATCACCGTGAAGGTCCTGCCCGAGAAGATCCAGAGCATGGGTTGAGCCCGGAGCATCCAGTGATCCGATGATCCAGATCGAGGGCATCGCGAAGGGCTACGCGGGTCAGCAGATCCTTGCCGACCTGTCGTGGCGGATCCCCGATCGAGAGCGGATCGGGCTGGTCGGCCCCAACGGCGCCGGCAAGACGACGCTGTGCCGGCTGCTGGCCGGCGTCGAGGAGCCCGACGAGGGCCGTATCGTTCGGCCGCGCGAGACGACGGTCGGCTATCTGCCGCAGGAAGCCGCCGGCAATCCCGAGGGCTCGGTGCTCGGCGAGGTGCTCGGCGGCTTCGCCGACGTCTGGCAGGTCGAGCGCGAGATGGAGGCCGTCGCCGCGCGCCTGGCCGCGGCGTCAGCCGCCGACAGTGACGCGCTGACGGCGCGGTACGGCGATCTGCAGCACCGTTTCGAGGCGCTCGGCGGCTACCGGCTCGAGACGGAGGCCAAGGCGATCCTGAGCGGACTCGGCTTCCGGCCTGCCGACTTCAGCCGGGCGCTCAGCGAATTCTCGGGCGGCTGGCGGATGCGCGCGATGCTCGCGCGTCTCTTGCTCCAGCGGCCGTCGCTCTTGCTGCTCGACGAGCCGACCAACCACCTCGATATCGAATCGCTCGAGTGGCTCGAGTCGTTCCTGGCGGACTACGAAGGCACGGTCGTGCTCGTGTCGCACGACCGCTACTTCTTGAATCGCATGGTCACCTCGATCGCGGAGCTGGCGCCGTCGGGGCTCACGGTCTACCCCGGCGACTACGACGAATATCTGGTCCAGCGCCAGGCGCGGCGCGAGCTGCTCGAGGCGCAGGCGCGCAACCAGGCCAAGCGTATCGCCGAGATCGAGCGCTTCATCGAGCGCTTCCGGTACCAGGCGACGAAGGCGCGGCAGGTACAGAGCCGCGTGAAGATGCTGGGGCGCATCGATCGCATCGAGGTCGAGCGCGACGCGCGCGTGATCCGCTTTTCGTTTCCGCAGCCGCCGCGGACCGGCCGCCGCGTGGCGACGCTCCTGGGCGTCCACAAGGCGTACGGCGACAACGTCGTGTATGGCGGCGTCGATTTCGAGGTCGAGCGCGGGACGCGCATCGCGCTGGTCGGCCCCAACGGAGCTGGCAAATCCACCTTGCTCCGGATGCTGGCCGGCGCCCTGCCGTTCGACCGGGGCGAGCGCTCGCTCGGCGCGCATGTCGCCGTCCACTACTACGCGCAGCACCAGCTCGAAGCCCTCACGCCGACCCTGACCATTCTGGAAGAGCTCGAGCGGGCCGCGCCCGAGCTCGGGCAGACGCGCCTGCGCACCATCCTCGGCACGTTCCTGTTCTCGGGCGACACGGTGGAGAAGAAGATCTCCGTGCTGTCGGGCGGCGAGAAGGCGCGAGTGGCGCTGGCCAAGATGCTGGTCCGGCCGGCCGCGCTCTTGTGTCTCGACGAGCCGACGAACCATCTCGACCTCGCCTCGCGCGAGGTGCTCGAGAGTGCGCTGGCCGCGTTTCCGGGGACGATTGTCTTCATCTCGCACGACCGCTACTTCATCAACCGGATCGCGACCGGCATCGTCGAGATCAGCGAGGGCACGCTCGTCACCTATCTGGGTAGCTACGACGACTACCTCGACGCCAAGGCCCGCGCCGCAGCCGCGCCGGTGTCCGTACCGACGCCTGCTGCGCGGCCGGCCGCCGCAGCTCCCGAGCGCGCGGAGCAGGGC
>DATEMW010000173.1:0-7869 GCA_035275385.1 Candidatus Methylomirabilota bacterium
CCGCGCGGCGTAGTCCGGCGCGCCGGGATAGTCGGCGAGGATCACGCCGACCTCGGTCGTGCCGTACATGCTGCACACGCGCGTGGCGAACGTCGCCTCGACGAACGCGCGCGTGGCGCTGTCCATCGGCTCGCCGGTGAACGAGAGCTTGCCGATGCCGTAGCGGTAAGCCTCGGCCTGGCCGGAGCTCTTCAGCATGCGGTAGTGCGTCGCCGCGGCGGCAACGTTGGTGACTTCGTATTCCTGGAGCGCGCGCAGCATCCGCACCGGGTCGAACTTGCCGGCCATCGTGCCGGTGGTGACGCCGAGCGCCAGCGGCGCCAGCGTGCCGTGCCAGAGGCCGTGGCCCCACGCTGGCGAGGACGGGCAGAAGTAGCGGTCGCCCGGCCGGATGCCCGTGCCGTAGAGTGCGGCGACCATCAACGCGACGATCGACCGCTGCGGATGGCGCACTGCCGCCGGCAGCTCGCGCGTCGTGCCCGACGTGTACTGGAACACTGCCAGCTCGTCCGCGCCGCTGCGCGGCTCGTAGCGGCTCGGCTGGGCGGCCAGCGCGGACATGAGCGCGTCGTCGGCCACGACCACGTCGAGACCACCGACCGAGCGCGCCGTGTCGGCTTTCTCAGCGTTGGTCAGCAGGAGCTTCGGCGCGCAGTCGTCGACCCGCAGCTTGATGCCGTCCGGCCCGAACAGGGTGAAGAGCGGCACCGCGATGGCGCCACGCTTGATGGCACCGAACAGCGCCGCGTAGAACGCGAGCGACGGCTCGAGCATGATCGCCACCCGATCGCCGCGCTCGACCCCGCGCGAAGCCAGCCAGTGCGCGAAGCGGCTGGACCAGTCGGCCAGCTCGCGAAAGTTAATGTTCTCATCGCGCCCGTCAGCGTGGGCGACACGGACGGCGATTCGGCCCGAGTCCGCGTGGCGGTCGACGCACTCGTGAGCGATGTTGAGCGACTCGCGGGTGCCGTCGAAGAGCGACCACAGAGCCTCGGACGAAAACTGCCGGTGGGCATCGGCATAGGTCGCGTATTCGGTCAGCTGGGTCATGGGTCCCGGGCCCCATTGTATAGGGACCGCGCATGACCTCGCGCCGCGGCGGACTCCTGCTGGCCGGCGCCTTCGTGACGTTCGCCGTCAGCGCCGCGCTGATGCATTCCTACGCGGTCTTCCTGGTCGCGTTCCTCGAGGAGTTCCGGTGGAGCCGCGCCGAGACGTCGCTGGCGTTTTCGGTCTCGCAGCTCGTGGGCGGCGCGAGCGCGCCGTTCGTCGGCGCGCTGGTCGATCGCCTCGGGCCGCGCCGGCTGGTGCTGCTGGGCGGCGGCATCCTGGCGCTCGGGCTCCTGGGCAGCGCCTACCTTCATGCGCTCTGGCAGCTCATCGTGCTCTACGGCATTTTCATGACGATCGGCGCCAACTGCCTGGGGCTCGTGGTCTTCGTCCCGATGCTCTCGCGGCGATTCGTGCACAACCGCGGCATGGCCATCTCGGTCGTCCAGTCGGCCAACGGCTTCGCGCGGGCCGTGTCGGCGCCGGTCGCCCAGATCCTGATCTCGGGGATCGGGTGGCGCAGCGCGTATCTGGCGCAGGGCGCGCTCATGACGGTGCTCGTCTGGCCGCTGGCGGCGCTGTTTTCGCGCGACGACGCGCCCGCGCGAGTCTCGTCCTCGAGCCCATCGTCCTCCGTCACGACGGACCGCCCGGCGCGTCGCGATTGGACCTTGGCCGAGGCGATGGCGACGCCGCACTTCTGGCTCCTGTTCACCGTGTACCTGTGCACAGGCCTCGGCAGCTTCTTCGTCTCGCTGCACCAGCTGGCGTTCGCGGTCGACGTGGGCTTCGACAAGCTCTACGCGGCGAGCGTGCTCGGGATGGGCGCCTTGCTGTCCGTGGCCGGGACGATCGTCACCGGGACGCTCTCGGATCACATCGGTCGCGAGCTGTCGGCCGTCATCGCCTATATGGTCTCGATCGTCGGCGTGATCTGCGCGCTGTTCATCACCGGCCCCGACCACGCCTGGCTCCTCTGGATCCACGCGTGCTTCTTCGGCCTCACGTGGGGAGCGCGCGGCCCGGCCGTCACCGCGAAGACCGCGGATCTCTTTCCGGGCCCGAACCTCGGGGCGATCCTGGGCGTGATCACCGTCGGCACCGGCATCGGCTCGGCCGTCGGCGCGTGGGGCGCCGGGTTGATCTTCGACATGTCCGGCAGCTATCGGCTCGCGTTCGTGGCGTCGATCGTGTCCTACCTTGTCGGCTGCGCGGCGTTCTGGGCGCTGCGCCGGCCGCCGACGCGGCAGGTGGTATAACAGTCAAGCGATGGACTTCCACGCGTTCATGTACGTCACGATCGGCCGCCGGCGCGAGCTCGAGCGCGGCATGGCCGGCAAGGATCCCGTGCTCTACCAGCGCATGCTGGACGAGATCGGCGAGTACGCGCGTACGTGCGACGCGACGGGCTGGTCGGGCATCGGCATCCCCGAGCATCACCTGCAGATCGAGGGTTTCGAGCTCGGGCAGGATCCGGGACTCATGGCGATGTTCCTCGGCCAGAACGGGCCGCGCCTTCGGATCAACCAGTTCGGCTACGTGCTGCCCACGCACAATCCGCTCCGCGTCGCCGAGCACGCGGCCACGCTCGATCATCTGCTCGGCGGCCGGCTCAACGTCGCGTTCGTGCGCGGCTACCAGGCGCGCTGGTTCGAGAACTACGCCGCGGTGCCGGGCGCCAAGGCCACCGGCCCGTGGAACCGCCGGAGCGACGAGGACGCGAGGAACCGCGAGCTGTTCGAGGAGTGCGTGGCCATCATCAAGACCGCGTGGGCCAACGATACGTTCTCGTTCAAGGGCAAGTACTGGTCATACCCGCCGGAGGGCCAGCGCCAGCCGCATCCGCACCCGGTCTATCTGAAGTACGGGCGCGGTGTCGACGCCGACGGCACGATCCGCGAGGTCGGCATCGCGCCGCGGCCGCTGCAGAACCCGATCCCGGTCTATTCGGGCTTCACGCACAGTCTTCAGACCTCGCTCTACTGGGCGCGCGAGGGCGGCAAACCGATCGTGATGGCGAGCGAGATGTCGTTCTGCGAGATGCTGTGGAGTCGGTACCGAGAAGTCGCGGAGCAGCACGGGCGCAACGTGCCGCGCGGCGAGGAGGCGGCGTGGGGCGGCTATCTCGTGCTCGCCGACACGAAGAGCGAGGCCGAGGCGTGGGCCGAGGACTGCTTGTGGATGTGGGACTCGTGGTCGGTGCCCTTCGGCCAGGACCGCCCGCCGCTCCTGATCGGCGACGCCGACACCGTGTCGCGCATGATCGAGAACGCCGCGCGCCATGTGCCGTTCCGCGAGGTCTTTCTGCTATTCGGCCAGGGCATTCTCGAGCGTGATCGGTGTCTGAAGACGTTGGAGCTGTTCGCGGAGAAGGTCATCCCGCGGTTCAGAAGCTAGCTCGTGCGCGCCCTGCTGCTGACGTTGCACATTCTCGGCGCGTGCGTCTGGACGGGCGGCCATCTGGTGCTCGCGACCACCGTGCTGCCGCGCGCCCTCGCCCTCCGCGATTCGCGTATCCTGCGCGCGTTCGAGGAGCCGTTCGAGCGAATCGGCATTCCGGCGCTCATCGTGCAGGTGCTGACCGGGGTGTGGCTGGCCAGCCAGTTCGCTCCGATCAGCCGGTGGCTCGCGTTCGGCAACGCGCTCGAAACGCGAATCGGCGTGAAGCTCATCCTGCTAGGGGTGACGGTAGCGCTCGCCCTCCACGCTCGGCTGCGCTTGATCCCGCGGCTCGACGGCTCCAACCTGCGAATGCTCGCCGCGCACATCGTCGTCGTGACGGCGCTCGCCGTCGCATTGGTCGTCGTCGGCGCCAGCTTCCAGACGGGCAGCCTCTTCTAGCGCCGCCAGTCGACGGGAACCGTTAGGCCCTGATCATCACGAGCATCATCTTGAACCTCGTGATCGCCTTGACGGCGTGTGGCTGACCTGCGGGCAGCTTGAGGAGCTGGCCAGCCGAAACACGGTGCGTGAGCGGCCCGATCGAGATCTCGGCCGTCCCGTCGACCCCGAGCACGAGCGCGTCGTAGGGCGCGGTATGCTCGCTGAGCCCTTCGCCCGCATCGAAGGCGAAGGCGGTGATCGTGCCGGTCGCTTTCTTGATCAACGTCCGGCTGACGACCGAGCCTGACTGGTACTCGACGAGGCCGGCCTGCGCGACGACACCTTCGAGCTCGCTCGCGGACTGAGGATCGCTCGTCATCGGTTCGTCGTCCTTCTACGAGCTGAAGAACTTCCGGAGCTCGGCGTAGGTCTCATCGGGCGCCTGCTCTGCCGGATAGTGCCCGCAGGGTAGCGCGCGACAGCCGACCAGGTTGCTCACGTAGGTCGACCAGCCTTTCTCGTAGCCGTAGAACTTCGCGGTGTGGCTCTGGCCGCCGACGATCACGAGCACGGGGCAGGCGATCTTGTTCCCCGCCTCCAGATCCTTCTTGTCCATCTCGTAGTCGATCGTGGCGCCGGCGCGGTAGTCTTCGCAGACGCCGTGGATGTTCTCGGGCGTGCAGCAGCGGATGTATTCCTGGATCGCATCCTCGGTCATCCCGCCCTTGCCCATGCCTTGCGAGCCGAGCTTGAGGCGGATGTAGTACTCCGCCTTGCCCTCGAGGAGGCGCTCGGGAAAGTCGTACGGCTGCGCCATGAAGGCCCAGTGATAGCTGTTGAGCGCCCACTCGCGCGTGACGTGCGTCCACACGTGGTGAGTCGGCAGGATGTCGATCGCGCAGAGCTTCTGCACCGAGGCTGGATGATCCAGCGCCATGCGGTAGGCCGTGCGCGCACCGCGATCGTGTCCGGCCACCATGAAGCGCTCGAAGCCGAGATGGCGCATGACGTCGACCTGGTCCTGCGCCATGCGCCGGAACGAGTAGTTGCTGTGATCGGGCAGGCCGCGCGGCTTGCCGCTGTCGCCGTAGCCGCGGAGATCGGTGGCGACCACGGTGAAGTCCTTCGCCAGGCGCGGTGCGACGAAGCGCCAGTGGTAGTGGCTCAGCGGATTGCCGTGGAGCAAAAGCACCGGCGGCCCGGACCCGCCCACCACACCACGGATCATCACCTGCGGATCGGTCGTCTGGATATCGAAGTGACGGAAGCCCTCGAACATCGCGTCCCTCCTGGGTTGCGACAGAGTTTATCCTGCTAGCGGGATGACCGGCCTTCAGATCAAGACCGCCGACGAGCTGGGCGCCGCCGACCTGGAAGAGCGCTGGAAGTCTCGGCGCGCCGGCCGGGAGACGGCGATTTCCAGGGCCGTGCTCCAGCTCTTCGTGGACCGCGGTGGTCCGATTCCGATCGAAGAGATCGCCGCCGTGTTTCCCGAAGTTCCGGCTGAGGAGACGCGACGGTCGCTGATTCGCCTGGACGACGATGATCTGATTCGGGTTGAGGACGGTCAGGTCGACATGGCCTATCCGTTCTCGGCGCTGCCCACGCCGTGGGTCGTGCGCCTGGCGTGTGGTCAGGAACGGTTCGCGTGCTGCGCCGTCGACGCGCTCGGCGTCGCGCCGATGATCGGCCAAGCGATCGAGATCCGGTCGTGCTGCCACCACTGCGGCGAGCCGCTCGCGCTGTGGTCCACGCCGGAAGGGGCCGGACCGGAACAAGCGGGCGTCATGCTCTGGGTCGGCCAGCGCACCGACGCACGCTGCAAGGTCGCCGACTCGCTCTGAACGACGATCAACTTCTTCCGGTCGGAAGAGCATCTCAGAGCGTGGCGCGAAGCGAACCCGACGGCGATGGGAGCCGGAGCAACGCTCGCTGAAGCATTCAAGCTTGGTGCACGCCTGTTTGGCGGTCTGCTCACGGGAGGACATCGATGACGGAAGGCTCGAAGGAGGTCCGAGTCGAGCGCGACGGTCGCGCCATGACTATCACGCTCGACCGGCCCAGCGATCAGAACCGACTGACTCGTGACGTGCTGCTGACCCTGCAGGGCGTCGTCGATCGCCTTGCTGGCGACGACGAAACGCAGGCCGTCGTGATCACGGGCAGCGGCTCCGAGTTCTTCTCGATGGGGATCCTGAATCCAACCGTCCGCGCGAGCTACACGAAGGAGCAGATCCTCGAGCTCGTCCGGGCCGCGAACCGCCTCTACGACTCGATCGAGACGCTCCCGCAGATCGTGATCGCGGCGTTCAACGGCGCCGCCCGCGCGGGCGCCGCCGAGCTCTCGCTCGCGTGCGACATCCGCCTGGCGGCGGCGCACGCGACGTTCGCGCTGCCCGAGGCGCTGTGGGGAGGGTTTCCCGGCGCCGGCGGGCCGGTTCGCCTTCCCGGGATCGTCGGCCGGGCGCGTGCGCTCGAGCTGATCTGCACCGGCCGCGAGATCGATGCCGCCGAGATGCAGCGCCTGGGCCTGGTGCTCGAAGTCTATCCCGCTGCGCGGCTCTCGCCAGAAGCGCGAGCCCTGGCCGCGCGCATCTGCGTGAGCGGACCGATCGCCACGCGCGGCGCCAAGCGCATCGTCAACGTCCGCAACGGCGCCGGCTTCGGGGCGGCGCGATCACTTGCCGACGCGCTTCGCCACGCGCTCGAGTACAGCCACGACGTCGACGAGGGGATGGCCGCGCACCGCGAGAATCGGGCGCCCCGCTTCACCGGGCGCTAAGCGTCGGGACGCGGGGAACCGTCAGACGCTCGAAACCGTCACTCGGCCGTGACGGGCTTGATCTCGCGCAGGCGCGGGAGCACTTCTTTCGAGAAGAGGCGAATGCTCTTCTCCGACTCCGCGTGGGTCATGAAGCCGGAGCGACCGACCAGGCTCAAGTGCCCGAAGCCGCCGACCTTGTCGTAGAACTCCATCACCTGCTTGTAGACGCTGTCGGGATTGCCCGCGAAGAGAATGCCCTGCGCCATCGCCTGCTCGGCGCTGATCGACGTCAGCCGCGCGGCGTTCTGCTGGGCCGTCATCGCGCCCGTGCCCGCGCCGGGCCGCGGGGCAGTTCGATAGATCTGCGGCGCAGCCTCCGGCGGCGCGTTGCCGGGCAAGAACTTCGAGTACTGCGGCGCCGACTTGAGGCTCGTGTGCAGGAACCAGAGCAGCTTGCTGCCGACGCGCAGCCCTTCCTCGTCCGTGTCGCCGACGTAGACGAAGGCCGCGTACGCGAAGTTGTCGGTCGTTACCTTTGGCAGGCCGGCTTCGGCGCGCGCCTTACGGTGCGCCGCGTAGGCGCGTTTCGTGCCGTCCGGGCCGCGCAGCACGAGCACGTGCACCAGGCCGCGCCGGCCGACCTCGGCGGCGGTGTCCGGATCGCCGGTGGCCGACCACATCCGCGGGTGCGGCTGCTGCCAGGGCCGCGGCCAGATGTTCACGTGGCGGTGCGTGTAGTGCTTGCCCTCCCAGCTGAACGGCCCGTCGTGATGGCTGAGCGCCTTCTTGATCAGATCGATCGCTTCCCAGTAGCGCTCGATGTTGTTCACGGGGTTCGCGTTGTTCGACGCCATCTCGGAGCCGCCCGACTTCACGAAGCCGATCTCGAGTCGCCCGCGCGAGATCACGTCGGCCGTCGCGTACTCTTCAGCCACCCGGACCGGATCCTTGCGCAGCGAGATCAAGGTGCCGAGGCTCAAGATCCGCACCTGACGGGTCTGGCGGGCGAGAATGCCGACCAGCACCGGATTGGCGCCGAGGAGCGAGTTGATGCCCGCGTGGTGCTCGACCGCCAGCACGTTCAGCCCGAGGTCGTCGCAGAGCAGGAACTCGTCGATCACTTCCTCGAAGAGATCGGCGGCCACTTTCGGGTCGCAGAAGCGATTGGGCAGGCTGGCCCGCACGGAATCCGTCGCGTTGAGGATTTCTTGCGGCACGAACGGGTACGGCAC
>DATEMW010000174.1:0-2340 GCA_035275385.1 Candidatus Methylomirabilota bacterium
GCCGGCGACGTAGTCGAGCGCGACGACCGCGATCCGCTTGTGGCCGAGCTTGGCCGCCACGTACCACCCGCCGGCCGCCTCCTGCTGATAGCTCGACATCGCGCTGCGGAAGACCGACGGGCTCGCCTTCTCGTTGGTCAGGTTGTTCGCGGTGGCCTGCGTGATGATCGTGGGCACGCTCCGCTCGTGGACGTAGTCGCGGATGGCTACCGCGACGGCGCTCGATACGGGACCGAGGATCAAATGCACGCCGTCCGACTCGACGAGCTTCCGCGTCTTCGTGAGCCCGACGTCCGCCTTGCCTTCTTCGTCCTCGACGATCAGCCGCACGGGGCGGCCCGCCACCTGCCCGGCCATCTCGTCTTCCCAGTAGAGTCGGATGCCCTCGTTGATCTCGGTGCCGTTGACCGCCAGCGGCCCGGTGATCGCGTTGAGCAGGCCGATCTTGATGGGCTCGCGCGGGGCCTGAGCCATGAGAGCCGTTGGCAGGGCTATCGCGGCGATGAGGGCGACCAGCACACGTTTGAGCGCCATCGTCGTATCCTCCATCCCAGGACGGGGACCGTCTTCGGCCAGGCTTTTCGACCCGGCTGGGAGAATAACCTCAAACCGGCGCGGCCGACGGAGGTGAATGATGGCAGAGCTCATCGGACGACAAGCGGTAGTGATCGGGGCCGGGATGGGCGGGCTCACGGCGGCGCGAGCCGTGGCCGACCACTTCGAACGCGTGCTGGTGCTCGAGCGCGATGCCCTGCCCGCGGATCCGCTCGACCGCCACGGTGTTCCTCAGGGCCGGCACGTCCATGCCCTGCTGGCGGGCGGCCAGCGCGCGCTCAGCGAGCTGTTCCCCGGATTCGAGAAGAGTTTGGAGGCCGCCGGCGCCGTCCGGCTCCGGGTCGGCCTCGACATACGAGTCGATCGACCGGGCTACGACCCATTCCCCCAGCGCGATCTGGGCTTCGACGCCTTTGCGATGTCGCGGCCGCTCGTGGAGCTGACCGTGCGGCGGCGCGCCCAGGAAACCGCCTCGATCGAGCTGCGCACGGGCTGTCAGGTTCAAGGGCTCGTCCCCTCACCCGATGGCACCGGTGTGACCGGCGTCCGATATACCAGCCCGAGCGGAACAGAGGAGACCGTCGCCGCCGACCTGGTGATCGACGCCTCGGGTCGCGGCACGCCTACCCTCGACGCGCTCGCAGCGATGGGCCGCACGGCACCCGCCGAGACGACGATCGGGGTCGATCTGGGCTACGCCTCCGCCGTGTTCGCGATCCCCGACGACGCGCCCAAAGACTGGAAGGGCGCGTTCTGCTTGCCGGGTGCCGGCCGGGCCAGCCGCGGATCGCTCATGCTGCCGCTCGAGGACCACCGCTGGATCGCCACGGTCGGCGGACGCCACGGCGATCAACCGCCCGGCGACGAAGCCGCGTTCATGGAGTACGCGCAGGCGCTCAGGACCCAGACGATCTACAGCGCGATCAAGCACGCCAAGCGCCTCGGCGAGATCGCCCGCTTCAGGTTCAACGAGAGCGTGCTGCGCCACTACCAGCGCCTTGAAAGTTTCCCGCGCGGCGTGCTGCCGATCGGCGACGCGATCTGCCGGTTCAACCCGATCTACGGCCAGGGCATGAGCGTGGCGGCGCAGGAGGCCGTCGCCCTCCGGCGCTTGCTGGTGCGCGGCGTTTCTCTTGCCGAGCTCGCCCGCGAATATTTCGCTCAAGTCTCGCGCATCGTCGAGACGCCGTGGGCCCAGGCGGCGATTCCAGACTTCGTTCACCCGGACACCCGCGGCGAGCGGCCGGCCGACTTCGAGCAAACGCTGAAGTTCGGGATGGGTCTCGGCAAGCTCGCCGCGAGCGACCCGGCGATTCACCGGCTCACTTCCGAGGTGCAGCACTTGCTGAAGCCGCGCAGCGTCTTTCAGGATCCCGAGCTGGTGCAGCGAGTGATGGCGATCGTGACGAGGAGGCCGGCATGAGTGAGATCAAGCACCGCACCGTCGAGACGAACGGCATCCGCATGCACGTGGCCGAACAGGGCACCGGCCCGCTCGTGATCATGTGTCACGGCTTTCCCGAATCCTGGTACTCCTGGCGCCATCAGCTCGCGGCCGTCGCCGCGGCCGGCTTTCACGCGGTCGCGCCGGACATGCGCGGCTACGGCCAGACCGACGCGCCGGCGGAGATCGAGTCCTATACAATCCCGCACCTGGTCGGCGACATGGTCGGCCTCGTCGGCGCGCTCGGCGAGAAGTCGGCGGTGATCGCCGGCCACGACTGGGGCGCGCCGGTCGCGTGGCACGCAGCACTGCTGCGTCCCGATGTCTTCCGCGCCGTGATC
>DATEMW010000175.1:0-9489 GCA_035275385.1 Candidatus Methylomirabilota bacterium
TCCAGATCCACTTGCCGTCGGGCATGCGCCGGAGGTTATGAAGGAGGCTGCGCCGCAGCAGCACGGCGTCGCGCCGCGGGTTGAACGCGAGCGCGCGGGTCACGAAGTCCTCGACCGAGTCGAGGGGCGTCGCCTCCGACGTGAATGCGGCGATCTTCCGGACCCCGGCCTGCCGCACCTCGGGCCCGACGTCGACGAGCACGAGCCCCGCCAGGCGCCGGCTGTGGGTGCCGGCCCAGGCCAGCGCATTCGCGCCGCCCAGCGACATGCCGACCATGACGAAGCGATCGAGGCCGAGATGGTCGACGAACGCCTCGAGATCACCCGCGTGGGTCTCGGTCCCGTAGTCCATCACCGGCGACCACTCGCTGTCGCCGTGACCGCGCTGATCGAAGGCCAGGCAATGGCGCTCGGTCTTGAGCGCGGCGCAGACGATGTCCCAGGTGTGCACGTTGAGCCCGCCGCCGTGCAGAAACAAGGTCGGCGGCAGGCCCGGCGTCCCCCAGTCGACATAGTGGAAGCGCATCCCGCGCAGGATCACGTGATGCGATGCGGGCAATTCCAGATCCGGCAGCTTCACGCCGGCCGTGGCCGACGACAGGCGCAGGTGCTCGCGAAACTCCTCGGGGCTCAGGCTCACGGGTTCTCCGGCCTGCTCACTTGACCTCTTTGAGGAGCGCGCACGTCGCCAGCGCGTGCGCCGGATCGAGCGCCTCCTGGGCCATGAACACCTTCTGGACGACGCCCTTGCGATCGATGACGAACGTCGTCCGGCGCGCGATCACGGAATTCTCGTCGAAGACCCCGTAGGCCTTGCTGATGTCGCGCTTGGCGTCACTCAGGATCGTGAAGTCGGCGCCCAGCTTCTCGGCGAACGCGACGTTGGCCCAGGCGCTGTCGACGCTCATGCCGAGGATCACGGTGTTGTTGGAGTTGAACTCGCCGGCGTTCTCCCGATACTTCGCCATCTCGCTCGTGCAGCCCGGCGAGAACGCCGCCGGGAAAAACGCGAGCACCACGTTCTTCTGGCCCTTGAACTCGCTCAGCTTGATCGACTTGCGGTCGCGCTTACCGTTGGCGTCGGCGGCGGTGAGGTAGTTCGCCGTGAAATCGGGCGCCGGGTCGCCGACCTTGACGCTCGGGGGCGGCGGCGCGGCCGCCGGGGTCTGCCCGCTCGCGAAGGTCGCGACGACCAGGGACACGGCCAGGCCAAGCGGCGCGACTCGCAGCATGGTGTGGGCTCTCACGTGGTGACTCCTTTGCTCTAGGACGTTACGCGTAGACGTCTTCGGTGACCTGGTTCGCATCGGGATACGGCGCCGCCAGCGCGTACTGCACGCCGTTGTCGATCTCCGCCTTCACGTCGGTCTGGATGCGGTCGAAGACCGCCTGATCCGCGAGCCCCTGGCTCGACAGCCGCCCCGCGAGCGTCGTGAGCGGGTCGTGCTTGCTCATCCACTCGCGCTCTTCGTCCCGCGTGCGGTACTCGCGGTTGACGTCGCCGACGTGGTGACCGTAGTAGCGATACGTTTTGCACTCGAGGAACGCCGGCCCCTCGCCGCGGCGCGCGCGCTCGACCAGTCGCCGCATCGTCGCGTTGACCGCCTGGACGTCCTGCCCGTCGACGCTCTCGGCATGCATGCCGAGCGCGCGCGGACGCGCCAGGATGTCGCCGGCGATCGTCTCGCCGCAGGGCGTGTACTCGCCGTAGAGGTTGTTCTCGCAGACGTAGATCACCGGCAGCTTCCAGAGGGACGCCATGTTCATCGATTCGTAGAGCAGGCCCTGGCCGAGCGCGCCGTCGCCGAAGAAGCACACGGCGACCTGGCCGCTGCCGCGCATCTTCGCCGACAAGGCGGCGCCCGTCGCGATCCCGGCCGAGCCGCCCACGATCGCGTTGGCGCCGAGGTTGCCGGTCTCGGGATCGGCGATGTGCATCGAGCCGCCCTTCCCGCGGCAGTAACCGGGCTCCTTGCCGAGGAGCTCGGCGAACATCCGATTCACCGAAGCGCCCTTGGCCAGGCAGTGGCCGTGGCCGCGATGCGTGCTCGTGATGAAATCGTCGCGGCGCAGGGCCTCGCATACGCCCACCGCCACCCCCTCCTCGCCGACGTAGAGATGCGCCAGGCCCGGCATCTTCGCGCTCTTGTAGAGCTCGTTCACCTGCTCCTCGAAGGCGCGAATCTTCGCCATCTGCCGGTACATGTGGAGGTTCTGCTCCAGCTCCATCCGCGGCTCGATCATCTGGGTCGTCATCGGCTTGTCTCTCCCGTGGGGTGCCCTGGCCTGCACGCGAGGCTCCACCAGGCGAGGCCCCGTGTCAAGTCAAGCAATTTCGCGCCCTCCGCTGTTGTCAGCCCGGCACCGATAGGGAACAATTTCCGGCAGCCAAAAACCTCGGCTCCGGCCCGGCTCCGCCGTCGCCCACGGCTAAATCCACACCGCACCGAGCCTGGATCGCACGCTCCCGCTTGGCACCACCGTTGCTCCCTAGGTCCGTCGCTAGCGACAACGTGGATGCGGTGTAGTCGGTGCAGTGAATCTCAACCGATGGAGAGTGCGAAATGCGGTGGACGGGAGTCGTAGCGGTTGCGATCGCGGCGCTGGCCATCCCGGCGATGGTCTTCGCGCAGGGTGGGCAGGGCGCCTGGTGTGGCGGCTCGTATGGTCCCGAGGGGACGAACTTCGGCCCGTGCCCGGCGGCCCAGTCGGGCGCGCAGGTGGCCGGTCAGGCCTCGGGTATCCACAGCCAGACCGTGGCGACGGAGCCCCAGTATCCGGCGAATCAGGTCACGTTCCGGGACGGCAAGGCCTACTTCAACCAGCAGGAGCTCAACCTCAACTATCGCGCCTACCCCGATCGGAGCGGCGAGTTCCAGTCCCCAGGCAGCAGCGACTAGCCGCACGAGCCGGTAGCTCGGACAACCCGACGGCGCGGGGCTCCCCGCGCCGTCTTTCTTTTTTCGGAAGCGCAAACCGTCTTGACAGAATTTCGAGCCGCCCATATCCTGCCGCCCACTCGCTCATCGGCAGCAGGAGGAACACATGGCGGCACTGCGATACGCGTCCCTCGCTCTCGTCCTCCTGCTCTTCGGTTGCGCCTCGCTCGATCCCAAGCCCATCGAGGTCGACATGCCGGCGGCGCAGAAGCACTTCATCGTGCGCGCCGACGGCAACACGCTCCCGCGCTGACCGCGGCGCCGCGACACGGCGCTTCGCTCACGCTCCGAAATACGCGAAGAGCTCCGCGCCGAGCCGGCGTCGATAAGCGTCGACCACCGACTGCACGGCACTGACGAAGGCGGCGCGCTCGCTCGCCGTCAGTCGGATCACCTCGTTCTGCGCCGGGTCGAGCCGCGCCATGATCAACGCGTCCTCCGCCGCCGCCAGCTCGCGCTGATACGCGGTGGCGTCCCACGCCGCGGCGTCGACCGCGGTGCGCACCTCCGCCGGCCAGCTCGCGTAGTGCGCGGCGTTGCACACGAGGGCCGAGCCGCCCCAGAAGTGCCCGCTCAGCGTGATGTAGCGGTGATGGCGGTGCACGCCGAAGTTGTAGATGTTGGTCAGCGGGTTGTCGTGAGCCTGGAAGCGGTCGCCGGCGATGCCTTCGACGAACTCCTTGATATCGGACGCGATCGGCTCGAAGCCGAGCGCGCGGAACACCTCGCCGTGAAGCTCACTCGTCTGCGTGCGGATCCTGAGGCCGCGGCAATCGTCGGGTACGCGGATCGGCCGCACGCGGTTCGTGAGGTGGCGAAAGCCGTTGTCCCAGTAGTGGAGCACCCGGCACGCGGTCTTCGCCCCGACCTGCCGCCGCGCGCGCTCGCCGTACTCGCCGTCGAGCGCCCGGAAGGCGACGGCCCGATCGGTGACCACGAACGGCAGCTCGAGCAGCTGGAGCTCCGGCGCCGCGCGCGAGAAGCGCACCGTGGACATGTAGCAGAACGACAGCTCGCCCCGCTCCACCATCGGCACCAGATCGCCGGCCGGACGGCCCAGCTTGACGATGCTACCGATCAGCTCGAAATCCACGCGGCCGCCGAGCCGCTCGCGCAGCCGCTCGCCGAATCGCGCGGCGGCCTGGTTGTGGATCGAGGCCGGCTCCTGGTAGCCGCCGAACTTGATGACCAATTTCGTCGACGCGTTGTTGGCCACGGCCGGCTCTGCTATATCACAAAGCGTGACGGGTGAGCAGTGAGCGACCTCGACGTCGCCCTCGCGCGACTCGGCTACACCGACTTCAGGCCCGGCCAGCGGGAGGCGATCGAGACGCTCCTCGCGCAGGGCCGGCTTCTGCTGGTCGCACCGACCGGCGGCGGCAAGAGCCTGAGCTATCAGCTTCCGGCCACGATCCTGCCCGGCACCACTCTCGTCGTGTCGCCGCTGGTGGCGCTGATGGCCGACCAGGTCCAGGCCCTCGAGGCGCGCGGCGTGCGCGCGACGTACCTGGCCGCGACCCTCGAGGCGGCGGAGATGCGGCGGCGCATGGCGCGCATCGCGCGGCGCGAACCGGCTCTCGTGTACGTGGCGCCCGAGCGGCTCGTGTTCCCAGGCTTCCGCGCGCTCGTCCGCGAGCTCGACTGCCCGCTGGTCGCGATCGACGAGGCGCACTGCATCAGCGAGTGGGGCCACGACTTCCGCCCGGAGTATCTCGAGATCGGCGCGGTGCTCGGCGATCTGCCGAAGGCGCGCGTGCTCGCCTGCACGGCCACCGCGACGCCGATCGTGCGCGACGAGATCCTGGCCCGGCTCGGGCTGCCGGCCGACACGCCCCAGATCGTGCGCGGCTTCGCGCGGCCGAACCTCGCGCTGCGCGCGATCGAGATCGACGGGCGGCGCGAGCGCGAGAGACTCGTCGACGAGGCGCTCGCCGAGGCGCTCGGCGGCCCCGGGCGCGGCGGCGGCACGGCGATCGTCTACGCGCCCACGCGCAAGCAGGCCGACGAGGAGGGCGCGCGACTGGCGGCGCGCCGCTGGCGCGCGCGGGCCTATCACGCCGGGCTCGACGGCAAGACCCGCGAGACCGCGCAGCGCGACTTCGCCGAAGGACGGCTCGAGGTGGTGGTCGCGACCAACGCCTTCGGCATGGGGATCGATCGCCCGGACGTGCGCGCGGTCGTCCACCTCGGACCGCCCGGCTCGATCGAGGCGTACTACCAGGAGGTCGGGCGCGCGGGCCGTGACGGCGCGCCGGCGCTCGGGCTCCTCCTGATCAGCGCGCGCGACCTGCCGCTCAGACGGGCGCTGCTCGAGCGCGGCGCCGGCGAGGGCTCAGCGGACGCGGCGGTCGTCGAGCACAAGTGGAGCATGTTCCTCGAGCTGATCCGCTGGGCGGAGGGCGGCAGCTGCCGCCACGACGCGATCCTGCGCTATTTCGGCGACGAGGCCGAGACCTTGGCGGGCTGCGGCCGCTGCGACGTGTGCCTCGCACTCGGCCAGGCTTCGGACGCTCGCGATCCCGAAACCGTCGCCTTGATCGTCCGCAAGGCGCTATCCGGCGTGGCCCGTGTCAGCGGGCGATTCGGTCTGCAGCTGGCGGTCAAGCTGATCCGCGGCGAAGCGGACGAGCGGCTCGAGCGCGCCGGGCTGACGGGCGTGAAGACCTTCGGCAACCTGCGCGAGCACCCGGCGACGTGGCTCGTTGCGCTCCTGCGCCGGTGTGTATCGGCCGGCTGGGTGAGCTTCGCCGGCATCGATCGTCCGGTGGTCACGCTGACCGACGAGGGCCGCGCGGTGATGCACGGCGAGCGGCCGGTGCGCTTGCTGCTTCCTGCCGAGTCTCGAGGCGCGCGCATAGCGCCCGTCGGAACGCGGCGAGAGAAACCGGCGACGGATCGCACGCCGGCGCGCGCCGGCGGCAGCGAGCCGACCGAGCTCGACGCCGCCGCGGTCGCGCTCTTCGAGGCTCTCCGCCGCTATCGCCTCACGGTCGCGCGCGCGGAAGGCGTCGCGCCCTTCATCATCGCGAGCGACCGCACCTTGCGCGACATCGCGGCGCTTCGGCCGCGCGATCTGGCCGAGCTCGAGCGGGCCCACGGTGTCGGCCCGTACAAGGCGGCGCGCTACGGCGCCGGACTTCTGGAAGTGGTGGCCAAGCAGGCGCCGGGGCTACACTCCCCATAGGAGGGCCGCGATGAAGGCTACGACCTGCCTGTTCGCGTTGTTGATCGCGCTCGCCGGATGCGCGCGCGCGACACTTCCCTTCAAGCCCCTGTCTCAGCCGAGCGGGCTGACGCTCTCGGCCGATTACGTGGTGCTGGCCGACCGTCTGCGCGTGGAAGTCGACACCGATAGCTATCGGTTGGAGGACACGCAGCTCACACGGCTCGACAACGTGTCGGTCAGGCCGCAGACCATCGAGGTGCCGCCGCCGGCCTCGTCGAGCGGATCGAGCTTCGGCTTCGGCATCGGCGGCGGAAGCGTCAGCGGCGGGCGCGGCGGCGCCGTGGGGGTCGGCACCGGCGTCGGCGTCACCATTCCGATGGGCAGCGACACCCGCGTGGCCGGCAACACCGTGCTCTACTTCGCGCTCGACCAGGTCGGCCAGCCGCCCTGGCGCCTGACCGTGACGGTGGCCGGCGCCCCGACCGATATCATGCTCCTCCCCAAGCAGCCGCCGAAGTAGCGCGGCGTCGCGCGTCGCGTTACGCGCTGCGGAAGCGCGTCGCCTTCACGAACAGGACCGCCAGCATCGGCACCACGAACGCGACCACGGTCGTCAGCACCAGGAGCGTGCCGAGCTGGCTGTAGTCGGCGGGGGTCGTGATCACGCCCGCCGCATTCTTCACTTCGCGCGTCACGACGAACCACTGGTTCAGATACTTCGTGCCGAGCTGCGCCGCGGCCAGCGCCAGATTCGTGAACGATGCCATGACCGCGAAGAACGTCGCCTTCAGCCGGTCGGGCGCCGAGTTCGCGATCCACGCCAGCATCGGCACCATCGCGATCTGCCCGAGCGGTGATTCGAGCGCGGTGTCGATCAGCGCGATCATGCGCGCGTCGACGACGCCGCCCGTGTGCGCGGCCGTCCAGTGGTGCAGGCCGTAGTACATGCCGACGAGCGGCGCGCCGATGATCGTGGTGGCGATCGTGAGCGAGCCCACGATGTAGGCGATCGAGCGCTCGGCCATGAAGCGACGGAAGATGAAGAGCCCGGCCAGGGTCAGGACGCTCCCGATGAGCGAGAGCTGGGCCAGGAACTGCTGGTCGAAGCCGAGCTCATCGATCATCCACCAGGTCGAGCCCGCCCCGGGCCCCGGGGTGGCGCGAAAGACGAAGACCAGCAGCGCCGTGCCGACCAGCACGTGGCGCGCGTCGGGCTCGAGCTCGCGCGTGATGCGCCACATCAGGAACAGCACGATCGCCATCGACGCGCCGAAGACGATCTCCTGACCGCCGTCGACGTCGCCGATGCCGACCCCCAGCGACACGAGGGTGAACGCGAGGCCGCCGCCGATGATCCACCAGTTGACGGGCGGGCGCTCGACGTGGGGGTTCAGCATGCGAAGCGCGTCCGCTCGCGAAAAGCCCTTCGCCTGGAGCCGTCGCGCATCGCGTCTCGCGAGCGCCAACCCCAGGACGACGCCGAGCACCGAGACCACCGGAATCACGAGCGCCAGCTCGTACACGCGCAGATAGGCGAGCGCCTTGTCGGCCGCGGGCAAGGCCCCCACCCCGTGCAGCAGATACACGTTGGCGAGCGAGACCGCGACGGAGCCGCCGATGATCGCGACCCGGCCCAGGGTCTGGACGGTCGTGTTCATCGACTTGCGCGCCGCCATGCTAGTCGGACGTCCCTCGGCGTCCACGCGCGGTACGGCCTCGACCGTCATCGCGTCGGCGACGACGTCCTGCACGACGAAGCCGATCGGCGCGAGCAAGGTGGACAGCACGAACCACGCCTCGACACTCGCGAACCCGCGCATCGACTCGGTCGAGTCGAGCAGCCCGATCATGATCACGAGGCTCACGGCGATCAGACCCGCGCCGACGAACACCAGCGCGGCCTTCCAGCGCCACATCAGATCGACGAGATGCCCGAGCGGGACCTTGAGTGCCCACGGCAGGCCGGCCCAGAACGCGAGCCCGGCCAGAAACTCGGCCGAGAGGCCGAGCCGCTCCTTGATGTAGAACGTCGCGACGATCGCCGTGAGCCCGGAGATGCCGGCCGCCACGTAGACCATGAGCGGCGGCAGGTACGAGAGCCGCATCTCGCGACCGAGCGCCAGGACGTTGCGGTCGATCCAGGAACGGGCGGCGCCGGAGCGCTCCGGCACCGTGGAAGGCGGGGCAGACGCCATCGCTCACTAGGGTATGCACGAATCCCACCGCGATCAATGTGATACCTTCTGCGCGGCGTCGGGATGTGCCCGACGTCGAGGATCGACAGGAGGCTCTGATGAGCGACAAGGTCGACGGGAGGACCGCGAGTCCATACGGCTATCCGTTCTGGGACTGGATGGCGAAGGAAGATCCGGAGTACGTACGCGCGCGGGGACCGCTGAGCCAGCTCTCGGTCGGCGAGGGCAAGGAGCTCTCGATCAAGCATCGCGAGATGGTGATCATCGGCATCCTCGCCTATCGCAGCCTGCAAGACGGCGTCGTGACGCACATGCGCCGCGCAATCCAGCACGGCGCGACCAAGCGCGAGCTCCTCGAAGCGATCGAGTCGGCGGCGGTGCCCGGCGGTGGGCCGACGCTCAGCACCGGCGTGCAGGCGCTGATGCAGCTCGACCACGAAGGTGCCTTCAAGAAATAACGACACGGAGGACGTCATGGCAAAGGCGTACTGGATCGCGTGCTATCACGCCATCAAGAATCCCGACGCGCTCGCCGCGTACGCGAAGCTCGCGGCGCCCGCCATCCAGGCCGCGGGTGGTCGCTTCCTCGTGCGCGGCATGCCGGCGAAGACCTACGAGGCCGGGCTCACCCAGCGTGTGGTCGTGATCGAGTTCGACAGCGTCGCCCAGGCCACGGCGGCGCACGACAGCGCAGGCTATCAGGCCGCGCTCAAAGAGCTCGGCAACGCCGCGGAGCGCGACATCCGTATCGTCGAGGGCGTCAGCTAGCACGAACGTCCGGCTGAAAGGAGGCCGCCATGGCACGGATCAAACACATCGCGTTGTCGACCGACGATCCGGTGAAGACCGCGGAGTTCTACAAGAGCCAGTTCGGACTGAAGGAGCTCCGCCGTGAGCCGGCCGACACCGGGGCCCGCGGGGTGTGGCTGAGCGACGGCTACATCTACTTCGCCATCCTCAAGTTCGGTCATGAGGACACGCCGAACCTGGGCGACGGCCCCTCCACCGTCAAGGGCATCCACCACATCGGCTTCTACGTGGAGGACCTCGAGGGTACGGCGACCTCGCTCGAAGAGGCGAGCTGCATGGAGTGCCCGGGCAGCAGCAAGGTGAACCGGAAATTCAAGGGCCCGGACGGCGTGATGATCGACGTGCGGGCCCGGGGCTGGGACGAGCAGATCAAGGCCCG